>QHCD01000019.1 GCA_003244255.1 Pseudonocardiales bacterium
TGCCGTCGAGCAGCGCGCCCTCGCAGAGCTGGATCAGCGTGTTGTCCAGCGCCCTGTCCAGACCGTGATCCTGGGCGGTGACCGCCCGCCGCGCCGTACCGGGGGCCAGCTCGGGCAGCGCGAGCAGCGGCGAGAGGTCGAGGCCGCCGGCCTTCCATTGCTCTACGGCCACGGCGGTGTCGAGCACCTCCACCTGCCCGATCGCCTCGTCCAGGCTGCGGAAACCCAGCGCCGCCAGGTGCTCGCGCACCTCCTCCGCGATGTATTCGAAGAACGACACCACGAACTCCGGCTGACCGGTGAAACGCTTACGCAGGGCGGGATTCTGGGTCGCGACACCGACGGGGCAGGTGTCGAGATGGCAGACCCGCATCATCACGCAACCCGCGACCACGAGCGGCGCTGTCGCGAAGCCGAACTCCTCGGCTCCGAGCAACGCGGCGACGACGACGTCGCGGCCCGTCTTCAGCTGTCCGTCGCACTGCACCACGATCCGATCGCGCAATCCGTTGCGCAGCAGGGTCTGCTGCGTCTCGGCCAGTCCGATCTCCCACGGGACGCCGGCATGCTTGAGGCTGGTGAGCGGCGCGGCACCGGTGCCGCCGTCGTGGCCCGAGATCAGCACGACGTCGGCATGCGCCTTCGACACACCGGCCGCAACAGTGCCGACGCCGACCTCCGCGACCAGCTTGACGTGCACTCGTGCTTGCGGATTCGCGTTCTTCAGGTCGTGGATGAGCTGCTTGAGGTCCTCGATCGAGTAGATGTCGTGGTGCGGTGGCGGGCTGATCAGGCCGACGCCGGGCGTCGAGTGCCGGGTCGCCGCGATCCACGGATAGACCTTGCTGCCGGGCAGCTGCCCGCCCTCACCGGGTTTCGCACCCTGCGCCATCTTGATCTGCAGGTCGTCGGCGTTGACGAGGTACTCGCTGGTGACGCCGAACCGGCCGCTCGCAACCTGCTTGACCGCGCTCCGCCGCAGGTCGCCGTTCTCGTCCGGCCGGAACCGGTCGGCGTCCTCGCCGCCCTCGCCGGTGTTCGACCGCGCGCCGAGCCGGTTCATCGCGATCGCGAGCGTCTGGTGCGCTTCGGCGGAGATCGAGCCGTAGGACATGGCGCCGGTGGAGAACCGCTTCACGATCTCGGCTGCGGGCTCGACCTGTTCGATCGGCACCGGCTCTCGAGTGCCGGTCCGGAAGTCGAAGAGCCCGCGCAGCGTCGCGCCTTGGCGGGACAGACCGTCCACTGTGGACGTGTACCGCTTGAAGACGTCGTACCGGCGCTGGCGGGTGGCGTGCTGCAGCAGGAAGACCGTCTCCGGATTGAACAGGTGCACCGGTCCCTCGCGCCGCCACTGGTACTCGCCCCCGACATCGAGGCGCCGGTGGGCGAGCTCCGTCGGGTTGTGCGGGTAGGCGCGATCGTGGCGCACCAGGACCTCGGCGGCGACGGTGTCGAGCCCGATCCCGCCGAGCTTCGACGACGTGCCGGTGAAGTACGCGTCGACGACGTCGCGGGCCAGCCCGACGGCCTCGAAGACCTGCGCGCCGGTGTAGGACGCCACCGTGCTGATGCCCATCTTCGACATCACCTTCAGCACGCCCTTGCACAGCGCCTTGACGTAGTTGTGCACGGCTACCGCGGGCTCGAGACCGGCGATGACCCCGGCGAGCGTGAGGTCCTCGACCGTCTCGAACGCGACGTAGGGGTTCACCGCGGCCGCGCCGTAACCGATGAGCAGGGCGACGTGGTGCACCTCGCGGCAGTCGCCGGATTCGACGACCAGGCCGACCTGGGTCCGGGTGCGCTCGCGCACCAGGTGGTGGTGGACCGCGCCGGTCAGCAGCAGCGACGGTATCGCCGCGTGCTGGGAGTCGATGCCGCGATCGGAGAGCACGACGATGCGCGCACCGCCGGCGATCGCGGCCGACGCCTCGGCGCACACGCGGTCCAGAGCGGCCCGCAGCGCCGCTCCCCCGCCGTCGACCTCGAAGCAGCACGAGACGGTGGTGCATCCGTAGCCGGGCAGGTCGCCGTCGGCGTTGACACCGATGATCTTGGCCAGCTGGTCGTTGTCGATGACCGGGTCGGGCAGCACGATCTGCCGGCACGACGCCGCCGTAGGCTCCAGCAGGTTCTGCTCGGGTCCGATGGTGTCGGCGAGCGAGGTGACGAGTTCCTCGCGGATCGCGTCCAGCGGCGGGTTGGTCACCTGCGCGAACAGCTGGCTGAAGTAGTCGTAGAGCAGCCGCGAGCGGTCCGATAGTGCCGCCACCGGAGTGTCGGTGCCCATCGAGCCGATCGGCTCGGTGCCGGCGGCGGCCATCGGAGCGATCAGGAACCGCAGCTCCTCCTCGGTGTACCCGAAGGCCTGCTGCCGCCGCACCACCGATTCGTGGTCGACGACGACGTGCTCCCGCTCGGGCAGGTCGGAGAGGTACATCAGCCCGGCGTGCAGCCACTCCTGGTACGGATGCTCCGCGGCCAGGACCGACTTGATCTCGTCGTCGTCGACGACCCGGCCGGCAGCGGTGTCGACAAGGAACATCCGGCCGGGCCGCAGCCGACCCTTCGCGACGACGTGCTCGGGCGCGACGTCAAGCACGCCGACCTCGCTGGCGAGCACTACCCGGCCGTCGTCGGTGCGCCACCAGCGCGATGGCCGCAGCCCGTTACGGTCCAGCACAGCGCCGATGACGGTGCCGTCGGTGAAGGTGACGCTCGCCGGCCCGTCCCACGGCTCCATCAGCGCGGAGTGGAACTCGTAGAACGCGCGCCGGACGGGGTCCATCTCGGCGTGGTTCTCCCACGCCTCGGGGATCATCATCAGCACGGCATGCGGCAGCGAGCGGCCGCCCATGTGCAGCAGCTCCAGGACCTCGTCGAACGACGCGGAATCGCTGCGGTAGTCGGTGCAGATGGGAAACAGCCGGGCCAGATCGCCGGCGATCAGGTCGGTCTGCAGCAGCGCCTCCCGGGCCCGCATCCAGTTGCGATTGCCGCGGATGGTGTTGATCTCGCCGTTGTGCGCGATGTAACGGTAGGGATGCGCGAGCGGCCACGACGGGAAGGTGTTCGTGGAGAACCGGCTGTGCACCAGGACGATCGCCGACTCCAGCGCGGGATCGGCGAGGTCGACGAAGAAGCCGGGCAGCTGCACGGTGGTGAGCATTCCCTTGTAGACCAGGGTTCTGCTCGACAGCGATGCGAAGTAGACGTCGGCGTCGTGCTCGGCTCGCTTGCGCACGCAGAAGGCGCGGCGCTCCAGTGGCAGTCCCGATTCGAGCACCCGCTGGTCGGCCGGGCCGGCGAGGAACAGCTGCGCGAAGGCCGGCATCACGGCGGCGGCCGTCGGACCGAGCGCGCCGTCGTCGACCGGCAGCTCTCGCCAGCCGAGCACCCGCGCGCCCTCCTCGGCGGCGATCCGCTCTACGGTCTGCACAGCCGCGGCACGTTCGTCGTCGTCGCGCGGCAGGAACGCGATGCCGACGGCGTAGGTCGGTGCGCCATCGGCCGCCGGCTCCGGCAGGGCGCAGCCGGCCACGGCACGCAGGTGCGCGTCCGGCAGCTGGATCAGCAACCCCGCGCCGTCGCCGGAGGACGGCTCGGCCCCGGCGGCGCCGCGGTGGTCCATGTTGCGCAGCGCGGTCAGGCCCTGCTCGATCAGGTCGTGGCTGCGCCGACCCGCTACGTCGACGACGAACCCGACGCCGCACGAGTCGTGCTCGAAGGCGGGGTCGTAGAGGCCGGCGCGCCCAGCGGTCGCCGAAGTAGGCATGTCCGCTCGCGCCTCCCGCCGGTCGCCGTCGTGTGTCTGTGCTCGTGGGACGACGTCGGCCCGGGGGTCAGTGGGCACAACCCTACCTGCATCGCGGAGGTTCTACCGCGCGGAATCTCCCGACCACTAGGTATGAACCGGTGGCCCCGGCTGCGGGGTCGCAGGCGGGGCCACCGGATGGGATGAGGTGCTACCTCGTGGTGACTCGCTTCAGGTAGGCGAAGAATGCCGCACCGCCTGGGCTGCCGACGCCGGTCTCGTCGTCGTAGCCGGGGCGGGTGTGAATCGTGGTGGTCTGCACGTCGATCGTCTGCAGCAGCGTGGTGATGCCGCCACTGGCGTCGACGGTGTTGGTGTAGTTCGTCCGCACCTGCGCGAGCGGGTGCGCCGGCGGCAGCTGATCGTGCACCGCCGCCTTGCCGAGCATGTCGTAGTACAGCGGGTTGGCGAACCCGATGGAGTGCCCGGCGTTCTGATCGGCAACGGCGATCACGCCCGCCATCAACGGTGAGGACAGACTGGTGCCGCCGATGCGGTACTGGTCCCAGTAGGTGCCGTCGGGGAACGCCTGGGTCTCACCGATGAGCATGCCGGTGTTGGGGTCGCCCGGCATCGAGATGTCCGGGATCGCCCGGGCCGGCCTGCCGCCGTAGTACTTCGAGATCGCGGCCGGTACCTTGCCCTTCTGGTAGAACGGCTGAGCGAAGATCTTGCTGGTGCCGCCGCCGCTGCCCGAGCTGTAGGTGCCGGGAGGCGGGGGCGTCCACTTGCCACCCGCGAGTACCGAGTACGCCGAGGACCAGCCGTGCTCCCAGAGCCAGTTGCCGTCCTTGCCGATCGCGACGCTGGTGCCGCCGATCCCGGACATGTACGGGTCGGACGCGGGCAGGCCCACGGCCTTCTGGCCGGGCTTGGTGCCACCGCTGGTCTCGTCGCCGGAATCGCCGGTGGAGAAGTTATCGGTGATGCCGGTCAGCGCGGCCTCGAGGCCGAACTGGTCGTAGAAGTTCACCAGCGACTGCGGGATGTTCTCGCTGCCGTAGGACCACGAGTTGGTGATGATATCGGCCCGGTGATAGTCGATCGTCTGCGACCAGGCGTCGTCGAGTCCGTTGCCGTCATCGGAGCCAGCGACGTAGAGGACCTTGGCTCCCGGCGCGAGTGCGTGTACCGACTCGACGTCGAGCGTCTCCTCGCCGTACCAGCCCTGCGCGTCGGCTGGATTGTAGACGTTGAACCTCTTCGGCCGGATCTCGGCGTACTGGCCGTTGGCGAATCGCCGCTGGTTGTGGACGACGTTGTAGGTCTGCGCGTCGAACAGCATCGTCGGCGAGGCATACGCGTCGGTGATCGCCACGGTGACTCCGCGGCCGTCGATTCCGCGGTTGACCAACGGCGTGACGCCGTACCCGGCCCGCAGCTGCTGCGGGCCGTAGCCGCAGACGGTGTAGGGCTGCTTCTTGCCGTATGCGGGTGGCTTGTCGGTCGCGATCTTCTGGGCGTAGTAGTCGTTCGAGCAGGGCTGCACGCCGAACCGGACGCCTGGGGGCGGGCCCGGGAGCTTCCCCGATGCCGGCCGCTTGAGGAACGCGCTGTCATCGAGCCCGACGACGTTGCGGATCGCGCTCGGGGCGCCGGCCGGGAGCTGCACGGGCGTGGTGTTCGCGCGCAGCCGCTTGCCGCCGTAGGAATAGGTGCGGAGCGAGACGCCGAAAGCCTTGTGCACCTGGGAAACCGTGCCCGAGGCCTTGATGTACATGCCGCTCGGAAGCGTGGAGGAGACGGTGAATCCCTCCGCGTCCAGCCAGCGCTGCGCGGCGCTCACGTCGGCCGCAGCCGGCGCGAACTGCGAGCGGAACTGCCCACTCGAGAGCCACCTGCCGTAAGCGGCGCTGTGCGGGTCGGAGACGCGCTGCAGGGTGGCGACGGCTCCGGCCGGGTTGCGCATCGCGAGCAGGACCCCGAAGTCGACGGTGTTGCCGGCCGGTGTCGCACCGAGGTCACGGGCGCTGTGCACCCAGCTGGGCACGCTGCCGGGCAGGGCGCGCGGGCCGGCGGCAGCGGGCGCGGCAGCGGCCGGCAGGCTGAGCGCGGTCAGCGCGGCCACGGTGCCGCCGGCTGCGAGCACGGTGGCGATGCCGCGTCGGCGGTGGGAGGGATTAGGTCGTCGCATGCCGGCAGGCTCCTCGTCGTCGATGGAGTGGGCGGGGTGGCGATCCCGACAGAATCGGAAGGCTGAGGCAAGCCAACTGCACGCGACGACACCGGTCAATCCCCCGCGCGGGCGAGGCAGCGTCTCTCGCCGCAGCGTCAGCGGCGGGATCGCCGCCACGCGATTGCAGCCAGCACCGCGCCGAGCGCTAGCAGTAACGGCAGCACCCGCTTCGCGATACTCGCACCGGCGACGTCGAGCAGGTCGATCGGCTCGGCCGCGGCCGCCGGCGAGCTCGAGCGCCCCCCAGCGACCGGCGGCCGGGCGGGCGGTGCGGGGGTCGTCGGTGCGGGCGGCGTCGGCGCCGCGGACGGGTTGGCGCCGTTCGACGACGGCGCGACGGCCTCGGCCGCCGGCCGCGCGGCACGGGAATCGGCGGCCACGGGCGGATCGTCCGCAGCGCCGGATGCAGCCGCAGATCCCCCGCCCGCCAGCTTGTCGGCCAGGCAGGAGGCGAACTGGCCGAGCAGCTTGTTGCCGACCTCCTGCATCACCCCGCGGCCGAACTGCGCCGGCTTGCCGGTGATCGCGAGGTTCGTCACCACGGTGACCTTCGTCCCGTCTGCGTGGGTGTGCAGCTCGGCGATGACGGTCGCCGAGGCGGTACCGGAGCCGCGGGTCTCCTTGCCCCGTGCGTCGATCGTCGCGCGCTTGGCCGACTCGTCGCGTTCGCTGAACCGCGCCGACCCGCCGTAGGTCACCTGGATCGGGCCGACCTTCACCTTCACCTCGCCGGTGAAGTCGTCGCCGTCGACGGACGTGATCGTCGCACCCGGCAGGCACGGACCGATCCGCTCGATGTCCAGCAGCACCGGCCACGCCTGCTCCGGCGGCACCGGGATGACGAACTCGTGAGTCAGCTTCATGCGCGGGCCTCCAGCTCGAATCGCGCCGCTTCCAGATCGGCAGGTGTGTCGATGTCGCGATGGTGGCCGAGATGATCGCAGTTCACCAGCGTCACGGTCTCGGGGTGTGCTCGCAGCCAGTCGCGCGCACCGGCATCGCCGGTGACCGAGGCGACGACGTCGTCCCACACCGACCGGTCCAAGAGCACCGGGTTGCGTGGGCGCCCGCCGTAGCTCGCGACGGCTGCCGCCGCACCGGATCGCCAGGCCGCCACCAGTGCCGCGACGACGTCGGGCCCGACGTGCGGCTGATCGACCAGCGCGACGACGACAGCCGGTATCTCGGCGCCGAACGTCTCGAGACCGACGCGCAGCGACGACGCCATGCCGGTAGACCAGTGCGGGTTCTCGACGAGGCTCACGCGCGGGGCGGCGACCCGCACCTCCTCGGCGGCAGCGCCGACGACGGTGACGACCGGCTTGCAGCCGCCGCTCTCCAGCACGCGCACGGCACGGTCGAGCAGGGTCTCCCCGGCGAGGCGCACCAGGGCCTTCGGCTGCCCGAGCCGGGTGCCGGCGCCGGCCGCGAGCACCAGGCCCGCCGGCTCCGGGCTCATTGCCGGCTCCGGTGGATCGCGCCGTCGCTCGTGGTGAGCGGCACGCCGGTACCGCCCCAGCGGATCGAGATGATCTCGGCGGCGATCGCCACCGCGGTCTCCTCCGGCGTGCGAGCGCCGAGGTCGAGCCCGATCGGGGCACGCAGCCGGGTCAACGCCGTCTCATCGACGCCGTTCTCCCGCAGCCGGGCCAGCCGGTCGTCGTTGGTGCGCCGGCTACCCATCGCGCCGATGTAGGCGGCCGGCGTGCGCAGCGCAACCTCGAGCAGCGGGACGTCGAACTTCGGATCGTGGGTGAGCACGCAGATCACGGTGCGGGAGTCGACCTCGGTGCGGGCAAGGTAGCGGTGCGGCCATTCCACGACGACGTCGTCGGCGTCGGGAAACCGCGCCGCCGTGGCGAATACGGCGCGTGCGTCGCACACGGTCACGTGGTAGCCGAGCAGCGAACCGAGCCGGACGACTGCCGCCGCGAAATCGATCGCGCCGAAGACGAGCAGCCTCGGGGGCGGCGCGAACGCCTCGACGAACACCGTCACCGCGTCGCGGCGACGCTCACCGGACGGGCCGTAGTGCCGCAAGCCGGTGGCGCCCTGCTCGAGCATGCCCCGAGCATCGGCGGTGACGGCGACGTCAAGCCCCTCGGTGCCCATCGAGCCCTCGGTACGATCCGGCCAGATCGCGCGGCGGGCGCCGAGCATCGCCGTACCGTCGATCACGGTTGCCAGCGCGACCGGCTCGCCGGCGTCGATCGAGGCGAACACCCGCTCCAGCCACGGTTGGCGGTCCCTGTCGACCGGCGCGACGAACACCTGCACCGTCCCGCCGCAGGTCAGGCCGACCGCGAAGGCGTCGGTGTCGCTGTAGCCGAAGGTCTGCAGCACCGGCGCTCCCGACGCCGCCGCCTCCATCGCGAGGGCGTAGACGGCGCTCTCGACGCAGCCACCCGACACGCTGCCCGCGACCTCGTCCTCGCCGCCGACGGCCATCGCGGCCCCGGGCTGACGTGGCGCGCTCTTGCTGACGCCGACGACGGTGGCCAGGCCGATGGTGCGGCCGTCGTCGTACCAGTCGCGCAGTGAGCCGAGGATGTCACGCACCCCGGGCCTCCGCGCGAATGAGATCGCGGGCCACCGGCCGGTCGCCGGGCCCGGCCACGGCGCGCGCGACGGCCTGCAGCGCCGCCAGGCTGTGCCCTTCCACGAAGTCGTCAACGTAGGGCAGCGCGGCCGCCATTCCACCCGCGACCGGCGCGTATCCGGGCCGGGCCTTGCGCGGATTGCTCCAGACGATCCGGTGTGCGATCCGCGAGAGCCGCGCCATCTGCTCGCCGAGCAGCGCGGGATCGTCGCGCTCCCAGCCGTCGGAGAGGACCACGACGACGGCGCCGCGGGCCATCCCGGGCTGCCCCCACCGGTCGAGGAACTCGCCGAGCAGCACGCCCAGCCGGGTGCCGCCGCCCCAGTCGGCGACCGCGCGGGCGACGCCGTCCATCGCGGCGTCGGGATCGCGGACCCGCAACTGACGCGTCAGCCGGGTCAGTCGGGTGCCGATCGCGAACAGCTCGGTGCGGCCGCCGCCGTGTCGCCCGGCCGCGTGGGCGAAGCGCATCAGCGCGTCGGCGTAGGGGGCCATCGAGCCGCTCACGTCCACGAGCAGGACGACGCGACGCGGGCGCGGCCGCGGCCGGTGCCGGGCCAAGAGGGCGAGCTCGCCGCCGCTGTGCAGCACCGCGCGGGCGGTCCGCGCGACGTCGACGCTGCCACGGCGCGCGGCGACGTGCCGGCGCGATCGGCGTTGCTGCGAGATCAGGGTGAACCGCGCCAGCTCGCGGTTCAGCGCGGCCCGATCGGGATCATCGACGGTCGCGAGGTCGCGATGACGCAGCACCTCGACCGAGCTCGCCGCCGAGCGCAGCAGCGACGCCTCGACATCGGCCTCGCTGCCGCCTTCGTCGTGCGGGTCGGAGTCGGGGACCGCGGTCGCCGCCCGCTGCACCAGCATCGTGGTCGGACGGCGCGGCGCCGGGACGTCGCCGTCATCGAAGGCGGCCGCGAAGACGCCGTCGTAGATACCGATGTCGTCGAACGCCGCGAGCATGGTGGCGCGCCCGGCCCAGTACACGTCGTTGCGCGATCCCGCGTCGAGCACGGCCGCTGCGCGCACCGTCAGCGCCACCCGGTCCGGCCCGACGTCGATGCCCGCGGACCGCAGCGCCTCGGCCAGCCGCACCAGCACCGCCACCGGATCCGGCCCCACCCCGGTCACGATCGAGCCCCGCGCTCGGCTGCCCGCGCCCCGATCCGCCGCCGAGATTGCAGTCCACCACGTGGTCGACGGCGTGGCGCGGTGGTGACATGCGATCTCGGCGAGGGGGGCCGGGGCATGGCGTCGGTCACGGTCGGCCGCCCATCGCGTGGTCGAGCGCGGCCTGCACGTCGAGCCGGCCGATCCGGGCGGCGTCCTCGCGGTACTTCACGACGGCACCGAGCGTCGCCGCCACCAGGTCGTCGTCGAGCCGGTCGGCGCCGAGGGCGACGGCGGCCCGCGCCCAGTCGATGGTCTCGGCGACGCCGGGCGGCTTCTGCAGGTTGTGCTGGCGCAGCCACTGGGTCACCGCGGTGACCTCGGCGACGAGCCGCTCGGCCGCCTCCGGCACCCGCAGCCGCACGATCGCGGCCTCGCGTCGCGGGTCGGGATGCTCGACCCAGTGGTAGAGGCACCGGCGCTTCAGCGCGTCGTGCACGTCGCGGGTGCGGTTGGAGGTGACGACGACGGTCGGCGGCACTTCGGCGGTGATGGTGCCGAGCTCCGGCACGGTGACGGAGAAGTCGGCGAGCACCTCCAGCAGGAACGCCTCGAACTCGTCGTCGGCGCGGTCGATCTCGTCGATGAGCAGCACCGATGGCGTGGTCTGGATCGCTTGCAGGAGCGGGCGGGCGAGCAGGAACCGCCGGTCGTAGAGCTCGCCCTCCAGCGCAACGGTGTCGACGGCCCCGGTGGCCTCGGCCGCGCGCAGGTGCAGCAGCTGGCGCGGGAAGTCCCAGTCGTAGAGGGCCTGGCTCGAGTCGATGCCCTCGTAACACTGCAGCCGGATCAGCGGCGCGTCGAGCACGGTGGCCAGCGCGTGCGCAAGCTCCGTCTTGCCGACACCGGCCTCACCCTCGCAGAACAGCGGCCGGTCCAGCCGCAACGCGAGGAACGCCACCGTGGCGAGGCCGTCGTCAGCGAGGTAGCTCGCCCCAGCCAGCCGCTGCGACAGGTCCGCGGGGGAGCCGACCCCTGTGGGGAGCAGGGTCAGCTCCCCGCTGCGGCCAGCACCGCTCGCCGGGTGAGGACCTTGACCAGGTGCCTCCGGTAGTCCGCCGCGCCCCCAAGGTCCGACGGCGGGTCGGTGCCCTCGCTGGCCCGGTCGGTTGCAGCGGTGACTCCCCCGTCGTGGAGCGCCGCGCCCGCGAGCGCCGACTCCGTCGCCGAGGCACGTAGCGGCGTCGATCCCATGTTGGTGAGCCCGATCCGCGCCTCGGCGATGGAGTCGCCGTCGCGGCGCACGATGGCGGCCACACCGACGATCGCCCAGGCCTGCGCCACCCGGTGGAACTTCTCGTAGTGGCTCGCCCAGCCGGCTCCGAGCTTGGGCACGCGCACCGACACCAGCACCTCGCCGGCGCCGACAGCGGTCTGCAGGTAGTCGACGAAGAACTCCGACGCCGCGACGGTACGGCGACCGGTGGGTCCCGCGATCTCGAACTCGGCGTCGAGCGCCAGCGCGACGGCCGGCAGGTCGCCGGCGGGGTCGGCGTGGCTCAGCGCCCCGCCGAATGTGCCGCGGTGGCGAACCGCCGGATCGGCAACGGTCGACGTCGCCTGGGCGAGCAGCGGGCAGTGCTGGGCTATCAGCGGGTCGGTGACGACGCCATGGTGCGTCGTCACTGCACCGATCACCAGGTGCTCGCCGTCGTCGCGCACGCCGCGCATCGACTCGACCCGCCCGACGTCGACGAGCAGGTCCGGGAACGCCAGCCGCAACCGCAGCAGCGGCAGCAGGCTCTGCCCGCCGGCCAGGACCTTCGCGTCGCCGCCGACGAGCGCCTGCACCGCTTCGTCCACTGTGGACGGACGCCGGTACTCGAAGCTGGCGGGAATCATTGCGCTCCTCCCCCGGCCTCGGTATCCCTACCCGCGGTGGTAGCTGTCTGCGTGCCGCCGTAGGCCACGGTCCCTTCGGCACTTCGGTCACCGCCGGACGAGCGGTCCTGAATCGCCCGCCACACGCGCTCCGGCGTGCACGGCATCCGGATGTCGTCGATGCCGAACGGCCGCAGCGCGTCGACGACGGCGTTGACGACGGCGGGCGTCGAGGCGATCGTCCCCGCCTCGCCTACCCCCTTGACGCCGAGCGGATTCGACGTCGCCGGCGTCACCGTGCGGTCGGTGGTGAACTCGGGCAGGTCCGAGGCCGCGGGCACCAGGTAGTCGACCAGCGTGCCGGTGACCAGGTTGCCGTCGTCGTCATAGACCGCCTCCTCGTAGAGCGCCTGCGCGATGCCCTGCGCTAGGCCGCCGTGCACCTGACCCTCGACGATCATCGGGTTGATCACGTTGCCGACGTCGTCGACCGCGACGTAGGAGCGGATCTTCGTGTGCCCCGTCTCGGTGTCGACTAGGGCGGCGCACAGGTGCGTGCCGTGCGGGAAGGAGAAGTTCTCCGGGTCGAGCACGGCGTCGGAGTTCAGGCTCGGCTCGACGCCGTCGGGGAAGTTGTGCGCCGCGAACGTGGCCAGCGAGATCTCCTGGATGGTCTTCTTCGCATCGGGCGAGCCCTTCACCGAGAACGTCCCGGCGGCGAACTCGATGTCGCTCTCGGCCGCCTCGAGCAGGTGCGCGGCCACCTTCTTGGCCTTCTCGATCACCTTCTGCGCGGCCAGGTGCACGGCGACGCCGCCGACGACCAGCGACCGGGATCCGTAGGTGTCCATGCCCATCGGGGCGACCCTGGTGTCGCTGTGCATCACCTCGACGTCCTCGAACGGAACGCCCAGCGCGTCGGCAGCGATCTGGCTCCAGCTGGTGACGTGCCCCTGACCGTGCGGTGCGGTGCCGGTAACCACCTCGACCTTCCCGGTGGGCAGCATCCGGATGCTCGCGGCCTCCCAGCCGCCGGCGCCGTAGGAGAGCGAGCCGAGCACCCGCGACGGCGCGAGACCGCACATCTCGGTGAAGGTGGAGATGCCGATGCCGAGCTGCACGGGATCGTTGCGGTCGCGGCGTTCGGCCTGCTCACGCCGCAGGTCGTCGTAGCCGAAGAGTTCCATCGACCGCGCGGTGGCGGCCTCGTAGTCGCCGCTGTCGTAGGTGAGGCCGGCGATGGTGGTGAACGGGAACTCCTCGTGGGTGATCCAGTTCTCCCGGCGCAGCTGCATCGGGTCCTTGCCGATCTCGTGCGCGAGGTCGCTCATCGCCCGCTCGATGGCATAGGTGGCCTCGGGCCGGCCGGCTCCGCGATATGCGTCGGTCGGGGTCTTGGTCGTGAAGACGCCGGTGCAGCGGAAGCGGTAGGCGTCCATCTTGTAGATCGCGTTGTACATGAACGCCCCGAGCACCGGGACGCCGGGCGTGACCAGCTGCAGGTAGGCGCCCATGTCGGCCTTGAGGTCGACCGAGAGGCCGAGCAGCTTGCCGTCCTTGGTCGCGGCGATCTCGATGTCCTGGATCTGGTCACGGCCGTGGATGGTTGCCTGGTAGCCCTCGCTGCGGGACTCGGTCCACTTGACCGGCCGGCCCAGGCGCTTGGCGAGGACGAGTGCGATGACCTCCTCGGCGTAGACGTTGAGCTTGCTGCCGAAACCGCCGCCGACGTCGGGTGCGATGACGCGCAGCTTCTGCTCGGGAATGCCCACGGTGAGCGCGAGCATCACCCGCAGGATGTGCGGGATCTGCGTCGTGGAGTAGACCGTGAACTCCTCGGCGGCGGCGAGCGGCTCGACGACGACGGCGCGCGGCTCCATCGCGGTCGGGATCAGCCGCTGCTGGACGTAGCGGCGCTTGAACACGATGTCGGCGGTGGCCTTGACGGCGTCGTAGTCGCCGCCGTCGAAGGGCCACACGAAGCACTTGTTGGTGCCCGCCTGGGAGTGGACGAGCACCTCGTCCTTGAGTGCCTCCTCCATGTTGACGACGGCGGGGAGCGGCTCGTAGTCGACCTCGACCGCCTCGATGGCATCGGCGACGGCGTACCGGTCACGGGCGACGACGACGGCCACGGCGTCGCCGACGTAGCGCACCTCGTCGGTGGCCAGCGGATGGTGGTCGGGGTGAACCATGTCCGGCGTCACCGGCCACGCGCACGGCAATGAACCGAGGTCGGCGGCGAGGTCGGCGCCGGAGAACGCGGCAAGGACGCCGGGTCGCTGCAGCGCGGCCGACACGTCGACGCTGCTGATCTTGGCGTGGGCCATCGGGCTGCGCACCAGTGCGAAGTGCAGCATGCCGGGCAGCGTGATGTTGTCGGTCCAGCGGGCCTGCCCGGTGATCAGCCGCGCGTCCTCCTTGCGCTTGCGCGGCTGGCCGATGACGTGAGTTTCAGTCGTTGTCATGAGCGGGCCTCCGTCCGAAACATCCGCCGAGATCGCAGTTGACCACCTGCCGCACGGCGTGTCGCGGTGGTGAACCGCGATCTCGGCGTGGTGGGGAGCGGGGTCATGAGCGGGCCTCCGTCGTCGCGGCCGAGTGCACGGCGCGCACGATGTTCTGGTACCCGGTACAGCGGCAGAGGTTGCCCTCCAGGCCGTCGCGGATCTCCTGGTCGGACGGGTCGGGATTCTCCCGCAGCAGGTCGACGGCGGCCATGATCATTCCGGGCGTGCAGTAGCCGCACTGCAGTGCGTGCTCGTCGTGGAACGCCTGCTGGACGGCGTGCAGCCGGCCGTCCTTCGCGAGGCCCTGGATCGTGATGATCTCCGACCCGTCTGCCTGCACGGTCAGCATCGTGCAGCTCTTCGCGCTCACGCCGTCGACCTGCACCGTGCAGGCACCGCAGTTGGAGGTGTCGCACCCGATCGGCGTGCCGCCGAGCCCGAGGCGATCTCGCAGGTAGTGCACCAGCAGCAGCCGGGGTTCCACCTCGTCCTGGTACCGGACTCCGTCGACCGTCATCTCGATGGTTGTCACGCGCGCACCTCCACCACGTCGTCACAGCCGGGCCGAGCCGAGCCATATCGAGGCGCCGGCGGGAGACCGCCGGGCCCGGCGGTGTCGCGATTCACACTAGTGTCCCGCCTCATCGGCTCGGCCGGAATGTTCGGTCGCGGTGTCCGCATGCTCGGCCTTGGCCGAGTGCCCTGGCTCCGTTTCTCCGGTCGTCGCTGCGACATCGGCATCGGAACGGCCGCCCGCATCGCCGCCGATGGCGGCTCCAGAACCGAGGTCGCCGTCAGCGTCGCCCGATGTCAGGCACTCCTCGCGAGGTCCGCGGCGGAGCAGGAAGTAGGCCAGGGCAGCGATGAATACGACGATGGACACCCAGTCGTTGAGCCGGAGCCCGAAGAGGTGGTGCGCGAAATCGCTGCGCAAGTATTCGATCCAGCCACGGCCGGCGGTGTAGCTCATCACGTACAGCGCGAACGCACGGCCGCGGCCGAGCCCAAACCGGCGATCGGCCCAGACGACGAGCCCCGCCGTGCCGAAATCCCACAGCAGTTCATAGAGGAAGGTCGGCTGGTAGTGACCCGGCAGCGTGCTCACCGCCCGGTGCGTGGAATCGTCCATCCGGTGGACGGTCAGGCCCCATGGCAGGTCGGTAGACCGGCCGTACAGCTCGTTGTTGAACCAGTTGCCGAGACGTCCGGTGCCCTGCGCGACGGCGATACCGGGCGCGACCGCGTCGGCGAACGGCGCGAGCCTGATGCCGCGGCGCCGTAGCCCGATCCAGCCGCCGAGGACGCCGAATGCAACCGCTCCCCAGATGCCGAGCCCGCCGTCCC
Source organism: Pseudonocardiales bacterium (assembly GCA_003244255.1). Taxonomy (GTDB): domain Bacteria; phylum Actinomycetota; class Actinomycetes; order Mycobacteriales; family QHCD01; genus QHCD01. The sequence goes on from QHCD01000019.1 coordinate 15,435, forward strand.
AGATCTTCACGGCGTCGATCGGGTGCCGGCCGGAACCGAAGTAGAGCTCGGGGTCGGTGATCACGTGGTAGAGCCGGGCGCCGACCAGCCCCGCCGGCACCGCCCACACGGCGATGTCGGCAGGCAGGCCGGGCTCGCCGCCGCGGGCAACCCACCGGCGCTCGCCGATCCACACCGCGAGCACGGCGCCGGCGATGATGGCGAGCGCGTAGAACCGGATCGGCACCGGCCCGACCTCGAACGCGTTGCGGGTCGGACTGGGCAGTGCGGCCAGCGTCGTCACTGCGGCCGGCGCGATCACGCCGACTACGGTACGGCGTGCCCGCCGAGCGGCTCGGCGCTGTCCCGGGCGGATGCCCGCCGATAGAGTCGCCGACATGAAACAGGCGACCCGGGCCACGGTCCCGCTGGCCCGGGCGGCGGGTGCGGTGATCGTCGACGCCGAGCGGCGGGTGCTGCTCGTGCAGCAGGCATCCGGGCACCGCCGGTGGGGCCTGCCCGGCACCCACCTCGAGCCCTGCGACGTCCCGTCGTCAGCGCTCGTGCGCGACGTGCGGCGCGAGATCGGCCTGGAGACCGAGGTAACCGGACTGGTCGGCCTCTATCACCTCGCCGGCGGCGACCTGCCCGACCTGCTGACCTACGTCTTCGCGTGCGACATCGTCGGCGGCGAGCCGGTGGTCAACGAGCGGGGCCGCATCGCGCGTATCGGTTGGCACGACGCGGGCGCGGTGCCCCCGCCGGTGACGGTGACGGCCCGCGCCGTCGGCGAGGACATCGTGGCGAATCGGCACGGCGTGGTGCGCGACCTGATCCGCTGAGCCACGATGAATGTCAGCGACACGCTGAGTCGCCGAGATCGCAGTTGACCACCGGCCCTACGGCGTGTCGCGGTGGTGAACCGCGATCTCGGGGTGGGGCGGGGCTGAGGACCGGCGGTGTCGACGGATGACGGTGGCGTAATGAGGCCGACCGATGACTGGTGACGACGCACCAGGGAAGGCTGGCAGAGCTGAAGTCAGCGGCGGGTCGCGCTTAGGGCGCCTATTGGCTGTGGTGCGGCCGGGCCCGGCATTGCGCCGCGGCTACCGAGGTCAAAGTGACTCGACGGACGACGCCCCGACGATCGTGATGCTGAATGATCGGTCGAAAGCGCTCGTCGAGCTGGCGCGGGAGCTGGCCAACGAAGGAAGGGATGATGCCGGCGCGGTCGCCGAGCTCGTCACGGCCGCCAATCGCCACCGGCGCGATCTCCGCATGGCTAGGCGGGCCTGCCAGTTCAACGGCCGCCATCACGAAATGGGGGTTGAGAATCTGGCTTACCGGCTGCTAGATGCGGCGATATCTGGGTCACCGGTCGAACCCGCGAGCCCCCTGCGGTCACGCTTAAGGCCTCTGGTCGGACCGGCCGCGGAAAAAAGCGATCCGATTCTGCGGAGTCGCATTGCCGCTCAGGTAGCGTTCACGCACCTGACGCGCCTGCGAACGAACGACCAACGCCCAGATGCCATCTTCGTTGCGCGTGTTCCGCGGGCGAATCTGCCAATGCGACCGCGGCGCCGCGAGACCGGGTCGGGGAGATCAGTCGGACATCCAGATCGCCAGGTCAACCTCGTTGCCTTCGGGGTCGGCAAGTGTCCACCAGTGTGGTGCGTTCGTGTCGTTGACGACGTGCCCGCCGGCGGCCACTGCGGCGGCGATACGGGCTTCGACCTGGTCGTGGGGAAGGTAGACGTCGATGTGAATCCGGTTGCGCTGCGGCCGGGGTTCGTCCATCTCTTGGAAGGTGAACGTCGGTCCGCGTCGCAGCGGATCGAATACGTCCTCGTCGCCGAACATGTCGTACCCCAGCACCGCACACCAGAACGGCCGGGCCGCGGCGGCCACACTCGCGTCGATTGACACCTGCACATGCTGCACGCGGCTGGGGTCGGCCGGGATGTGTAGCTCGCGAGCAGCGACCGAGATCGCCCGAGCCAGTTCGACGTCGCGGCGGCTGAGTAGCCCGCACGCACCGGAAAACAGCCGGACCGTGAGTCCCTCGGCCCGCAGGTCGACGTCGGCATCGTGGCCCGCGGTGGCCGCCAACGCGCCGATCTTCTCCACCAGCGTCACCCCGATCTGGAGCGATCCGGTCCGGAAGTACGCGCATGCCCAGGCACCACCCCAGATGGGGCGCCAGTCCGCCACCCCATCGGCCTCGAGGAATTGCCGCCCGCTGATCTGATCGGTCATCTCGTCGCTGCTCATCACCCGGACGGTAGACGCTGTTCCGGACGATTTCCGTCCGATATGACACCTCTCGCGCGGCCAGCACCGACAACGTGCTGTGCCGGGGGTGACCTGTCGCCCCCACGGCCTCATCACAGGCCAGGTGCGCGCCGCGGCCGGCGCCGTATCGAACCGGCGACTCGCCGATCTGATGACGGTGCAGCGCAGCCGATTCGCGCCAGCGATGCGTCCGCTCGTCCCGGTGGCGACACCGGTCGATCCGGCGCGGATCTTCGCGGAGTGGTGGATGCAGCGCAAGAAAAAAACGCGACCCTGGCAGTGTGCGCGGCGCCAGTTGATAAAGGCAGAGCTGCAACTGCAAGCGGGCGCTCGCGCAGCCGAGATGTTCGCCCAGACGCGAGCAGCACAGGCTGCCGAACAGCAGCGTGCAGATGGGTGGTGGGCAGCGCTCATGGCTGGGTACCCCGGCGTCGTCACGGCTGCGCTAGGCGCAGCGTTCGCCGACAACCCGGCTCCGGTGAGGATCATGAGTGCGGGTGGAGGGCATGCGGTCCTCGTCGTGTCCCTACCAGACATCGGCGTGCTGCCGGAGCGCAAACCACATGTCACACCGGGCGGCCGCCTATCAAGCAAGCCGTGGACGAAGACTGAGCTCAACGACGTATACGCCGAGCTCCTAGGCGCGCACCTACTCGCGACGATCCGCGAGACATGGGCGGTCGCCCCGTCGGTCACTGAGGTTCGACTCGCGGCGTGGTCGATGTGTCCGGCGAGCGGCATGTCATGTTCGATGTCAGCTGCTGGCGGCACGACGGCGACTGGGAGGACGACAGTTTCGGCAGCACCGTCCTCGGCCTCGGCCCCCGCGGACTGCGGCGCATCGGTCGCGCCAGCGAAGTGCGCCCATGGGCGACATCGAGCCTGCCCGAAGAGCTGATCGCACTCGTCAGCCGAACGCGCTAGGGCAAGCCGGCGGAGGTGGTCGGCCTCGAGGATCCGATGCTCCCGTCAACAGGCAGCCGTACCGCAGTGAAACGGTCCCAGCAGCGATCCGCGAGCGGGCTGGCTAGGGCTGATTGGCGGGACGGCCGATCGTGGCTTGTCGCGCCGTCCCTACCTGCGGACGACCGTGCGCCGTCCTCGGCGGGCGCCCATGCCATCCAGGAGGCCCTGCTCGTAGGCATTCTGCGGATTGTCGTTGGCGTCCATGCCAACCAGCCAAGTCAAACCGCGGTGGGCCTTGACCGGATCAGGCTCCGCGCCGACTCGCTGACCAACGCGAGCGCGAAGAGCCGGTCGACTCCGGGCTTGGTCCTCGGTCCAGGCGATCGCCTCGATCGCATCGGCGTCCACGATGTCGTAGGTCTCCACCGCCCATGATGACTGCGGATTCTCCCGGTGGAAGAGGTAGGCCCGAAAGCGCGGCCGGTGCTCTTCCCAGCAGCTGTTGCGCTCATCAACGGGCACAGCGTGCACTCTCATACGATACGGCGCGCGGCCGTCCGATCGCGGACAAGGCCGCGTCCCGACGGTGTCCCGACCGGTGGCTCAGCCGGCCGGCGCTGGCGCCCGTCGCACGCCGCCGGCCAGGTCGCGAGCCAGCTCGGCCGCCGCGGCGATCCCGGCCGGTTCGTCGCCGGCGTCGAGGATCCGCCGGACGAAAGCCGAACCGACGATGACGGCGTCGGCGTAAAACGCGACCGCCGCCGCCTGGTCGCCGTTGCTGACGCCGAGGCCGACGCCGACCGGCAGGTCGCTCGCCGCGCGGACCCTCGACACCAGTGCGGGCGCGAGATCGCTGGTGCGCGCCCGAGCGCCGGTCACGCCCATCACGGAGGTCGCGTAGACGAAGCCGCGGCACGCAGCGGCCGCGGCGGCGATCCGCCGGTCGGTGGAACTCGGTGACACCAGGAAGACCCGATCCAGCCCGGCGGCGTCGCTCGCGGCGATCCAGCCGGCCGCTTCGTCGGGGATCAGGTCGGGCGTGATCAACCCGGCTCCCCCGGCGGCGGCGAGGTCGGCGGTGAACGCCTCGACGCCGTAGCGCAGCACCGGATTCCAGTAGGTCATCACGACGGTGGGCGTGCCGGTGCTCGCGACCGCCTCGACCGTGGCGAGCACGTCGCGGATCCGGGTACCCGCCCGCAGCGCGATCTCGGCGGCGGCCTGGATGGTCGGCCCGTCCACCACCGGATCGGTGTAGGGGAGCCCCACCTCGACCAGGTCGACGCCGGCCTCGACCATGGCCCGCAGGGCACCGATCGCGCCGTCGACCGACGGGAACCCGGCCGGCAGGTACCCGACCAGCGCACGTCGATTCTCTGCTCGCGCGCGGTCGAACGCGTCGGCGCAGCGCACCGTCGTCACGCGCCAGCGTTGTTCGCGCCGTCCCCGCCCTCGAGCCCGAACCACCGCGCGGCGGTCTCCATGTCCTTGTCGCCGCGGCCGGACAGGTTGACGACGACGACGCCGTCCGGCCCGAGTTCCCGCCCGACGCCGAGCGCACCGGCGAGCGCATGGGCGGACTCGATGGCCGGAATGATCCCCTCGGTGCGGCAGAGCAGCCAGAACCCGTCCATCGCCTCGGCGTCGGTGATGGCGCGGTAGACGACCCGTCCCGTGTCGTGCAGGTGCGCGTGCTCGGGCCCGACACCCGGGTAGTCGAGGCCGGCCGAGATCGAGTGGCTCTCGATCGTCTGGCCGTCGTCGTCCTGCAGGAGGTAAGACGAGGCGCCGTGCAGGACGCCCGGCGAGCCGCCGGTCAGGGTCGCGGCATGCCGTCCGGTGTGCAGGCCGTCGCCACCGGCTTCGAAGCCGTAGAGCGCGACGTCAGGCTCCCCGAGGAACTCGTGGAAGATGCCGATCGCGTTGGAGCCGCCGCCGACGCAGGCGCAGATGGCGTCGGGCAGCCGGCCGAGCAGCTGCTGGCACTGTGCGCGGGTCTCGGCGCCGATCACCTGCTGGAAGTCACGGACGATCATCGGGAACGGGTGCGGCCCCCCGACCGAGCCGATCAGGTAGTGGGTGTGCTCGACGTTGGTGACCCAGTCGCGGAAGGCCTCGTTCATCGCATCCTTCAGCGTTCGGGAACCGGTCGTCACCGCAACGACGGTTGCGCCGAGCAGCCGCATCCGGGCCACGTTGAGCGCCTGGCGCCGGGTGTCCTCCTCGCCCATGTACACGCAGCACTCGAGGTCGAGCAGCGCGCAGATCGCGGCGGTCGCGACGCCGTGCTGGCCGGCACCGGTCTCGGCGATGATCCGCGGCTTGCCCATCCGCTGGGCGAGCAGCGCCTGGCCGAGGGCGTTGTTGATCTTGTGAGCGCCGGTGTGGTTGAGATCCTCGCGCTTGAGCAGCACGGTCGCACCGCCGGCGTGCTCGGCGAAACGGTCCGCGCGCGACAGGAGGCTGGGCCGGCCCGCGTAGTCGCGCAGCAGCGCGTCGAGCCGCGATGTAAAGGCGGGATCGGCGACCGCCTCGCGGTACGCGACGTCGAGCTCGTCCAGGGCGGCGATCAGCGCCTCCGGCACGAAACGTCCACCATACGGGCCGAAATGGCCGGTCGCATCGGGGGTGTCCACAGTGGACGGTTGGGGCAGCAGCCCGGTCATCGGGAATGCCGTGGTGTCGCGGGATGCGCGCCCGCGGTCACCAGGTCGGCAACGGCCTGCCGCGGGCTCGCGTGCGTGACGAGGCCCTCGCCGACGAGCACGGCATCGGCGCCGGCTGATGCGTAGCCGATCAGGTCACGCGTGTCGCGCACGCCGGACTCGGCGATCTTGACGACGCTGCTCGGCAGCCCAGGGGCGATGCGTTCGAAGATGGTGCGGTCGACCCGCAGCGTGCGCAGGTCGCGTGCGTTGACGCCGATGACGCTGGCACCGGCCTCCATTGCCCGGTCCGCCTCGGCTTCGTCGTGCACCTCGATCAGCGGCGTCATTCCCAGGGACTGCACGCGCTCCACCAGACCGATCAGCGCGTTCTGGCTCAACGCCGCGACGATCAGCAGCACGAGGTCGGCGCCGTACGCTCGCGCCTCGTGCACCTGGTAGGAGGAGATCACGAAGTCCTTACACAGCACGGGAACGTCGACGGCCGAGCGCACGGCGGCGAGATCGGCGTGCCCGCCGTGGAACCGTCGCGCCTCGGTCAGCACGCTGATCACCCGCGCGCCACCGGCCGCATACTCCGAGGCCAGCGCCGCCGGATTGGCGATGTCAGCGAGGTGCCCTCGCGAGGGGCTGGCGCGCTTGACCTCGGCGATGACGCCGACACCGGGTGCCCGCAACGCCGACATCGCGTCAAGCGGCGAACGCGCCGATCCGACGTGCAGTTTCAGTTCGGCAAGGGAGACCTTGGCCTGGCGTTCGGCCAGGTCGGCCCGCACCCCGACCAAGATGTCGTCGAGTGCGCTCACCGGTCATCTCCTCACGCCGCCTCGTCGCGGCGTCGGTCGGGGTCACCCATGCTAGCCAGCGGCCGAGCCGTCGGGGTCGCTGCCCCCGTGATTCACCGCGTCGGTGGGTGATCCGCGACCGGTAGCGGCGACGTCGCCCGCGGCGCGCTCGCCCGCGGCGGATGCGTCCACGGCGGGCGGCGTCGGGTCGTCGCCGCGATCGAGCGCGTCCCAGAGCTCGCGGTGCGCGCGCTCCGTGCTCGGCTCGGCGGGTCGGCTTGGCGCGGCGGCCGTCGGCGCGTCGTAGCGGCGACCCATCGCCGGCCATCGCGCCGCCCGGGCCAGGGCCAGCAGCCCGGCTGCGGCGACGAGCACACCACCGGCGATGGACAGGCCGATCCAGCCGGGGTGTGCCGATGTCGAGAACGCCGCACCGGCCGGAACGCCGACGATGCCGCCGTGATCGGTGAGCAGCGCCGCCGCCCGCGACGTCGACACGCCGTCGAGCGACGGAATCGAGCGGACGACGACCACCACGCCGGACCCGGTGAGCAGCAGCGCGACGAGCAGCCGGCCGACCCGGCGGGTCGCGAGCATGGCGATCCCTCCGGCCAGGGCCACCACCGCCATGGCCGCGACCAGGGGGTCGACTGCCCGGCCGGTAACGGTGCGCTGCAGCGGCGGCAGCGGATGCGGCCGCGGTGCGCTGATGGTGAGCCATCCACGTCCGACGCCCCACAGCACCAGCGCGCCGCCCAGCACGCAGCCGACGACAGCGGCCGCCAGCTCGCGCCGGCCGCGCGCCACGCGGCGATCGGTCATGACGACGGCGAGCCCGGACTACGCAGCGTCGCCGCCGTTGCGATCGCGGCCAGCACGGCATGTGCCTTGTGCCGGGATTCCGCCTCCTCGGCAACCGGGTCGGAGTCGGCGACGATGCCACCGCCCGCTTGCACGTAGGCGATGCCGTCGCGCAGCAGTGCGGTGCGGATCGCAATCGCCATGTCGAGATCGCCTGCGACATCGAAGTATCCGACCGTGCCGCCGTAGAGCCCCCGGCGCAGCGGTTCGAGCTCATCGATCAGCTCCATCGCCCTCGGCTTGGGCGCTCCGGAGAGCGTGCCCGCCGGAAAGCAGGCAGCGAGGACGTCGAAGGCCGAGCACCCGGGCGCGACCTCGCCGACCACCGTCGACACCAGGTGCATCACGTGGCTGTAACGCTCGATACCCATGAAATCGACGACCTCGACACTGCCGGGTGTGCACACGCGGCCGAGGTCGTTGCGGCCCAGGTCGACCAGCATCAGGTGCTCGGCCCGCTCCTTCGGGTCCGCGCGCAACTGCACGGCCAGGGCGGCGTCGTCCGCCGGGGTCGCACCGCGCGGCCTGGTGCCGGCGATCGGGTGCAGCATCGCGCGATCGCCGGTCACCGTCACCAGCGCCTCGGGTGAAGAGCCGACAACGTCGACGCCGTCGGGAAAGCTCAGCAGGTACATATACGGGCTCGGATTAGTGGTCCGCAGCACCCGGTAGATGTCCAACGGCGGTGCGTCGGTGCGCGTCTGGAACCGTTGCGACACGACGACCTGGAACGCCTCGCCGGCGCGAATCTGCTCCTTCGCCGCGCGGGCAGCCGGCCCGATCCCGCCGGGTGTCTGCGTGTCGAAGCTCGGCTCGGCGCTGCCCAGTACCGCGATCGACGACGGCGCGGGCGCGTCCAGTGCGCGCGCCATGACATCGAGCCGGTGCAGGGCGTCGTCGTAGCAGGCTTCGGCCGTGTCCTCGGTCGGGAAACTGTTGGCTACCAGCAGGATGCTGCCGTCGTCGTGGTCGAGCACGGCGAGGTCAATGGCGAGCAGCAGAGCGATGTCGGGCAGCCTCAGGTCGTCACGGGCGTTGGTGGGCAGGCGCTCCAGCCGGCGCACGGCGTCGTAGGCGATATAGCCGACCAGGCCGCCGGTGAGTGGCGGCAGCCCTGCGTCGCGCGGCGTGCGCAGCCGCTGCACGATCTCGCGCAACGCCGCCAGCGGGTCGGCCGGAAGCGCGCTGGTGAGCAGACCGGACGGCGGGTTGCCCACCCACGTCGCGCTACCGTCCCGCTCGGTGAGCATCGCCGGACAGCGCGCACCGACGAACGAGTAGCGCGACCACGAGCGGCCGTGCTCGGCCGACTCCAGCAGGAATGTGCCCGGCCCGCCGGCCAGCTTGCGATACACACCGACCGGCGTCTCGGCATCCGCGAGCAGCCGCATCGTCACGGGCACGACGGCGCGCGAGCCGGTGAGGGCGCGGAACTGCTCGCGGCTCGGCGCCGGTACGCCGTCAGTCATGCGCGCCGTCGTCATGCGATGCTGCCGGGCGTTCGCCGACCACGGCGTCCAGCATGTGGGCGTCAAAGCAGGTGCGGTCGCCGGTGTGGCAGGCCGGACCGACCTGGTCCACCCGCACCAGCACGGTGTCGGCGTCGCAGTCCAGCGCCACCGATCTCACCCACTGCTGATGACCCGACGTCGCGCCCTTGACCCAATACTCGCCCCGGCTGCGACTCCAGTAGGTCGCGCGTCCACTGTGGAGGGTGCGGTGCAGTGCCTCGTCGTCCATCCAGCCGACCATCAGCACCTCGCCGGTGTCGAACTGCTGCGTGACGGCGGGGAGCAGGCCGTGCTCGTCCCGCTTGAGCCGCGCCGCGATCGACGGGTTCAGGGACGACGGGCGGGCGGACTCGGCCATCTGACCATCATGCCGCGACGGCGCGCAGGTTCTGTCGCCGACCGTGTCCTCGCCGAGCGCCGGGACCGCCCCGCTACCTTACCGGTGTCCCGCCCCCACGCGCTGTTGATCATGCACTTTCGGGACGCGACACGCCGTTCTTGCGTCCCGAAAGTGCATGATCAACATCGCGGCGGCGGTTGACGCGGCAGCGACTACGACGCCGGACGCACGGGCAGACCCGCGGACGCGAGGGCCACCTTCACCTCAGCGATCCGCAACGTGCCGAAGTGAAAGACGCTCGCCGCAAGCACGGCGTCGGCGCCGGCCTCGATCGCGGGAGCAAAGTCCCCGAGACCGCCCGCTCCCCCACTGGCGACGATGGGTACGTCGACGACCTCGCGGACCGCGCGGATCAACTCGAGGTCGTAGCCGGCCAGGGTGCCGTCGGTGTCCATCGACGTCAACATGATCTCACCGGCACCGACACGGGCGGCCATGCCGGCCCACGCGACCGCATCGACGTCGGTCGGCTCGCGCCCGCCGTGGGTCGTAACCTGAAATCCGCTTGGCAGGCCAGGATTGCGCCGCGCGTCGATGGCGACGACGACGCACTGCGACCCAAACCGGCGGGCGGCCTCGTGCAGCAGGTCGGGTCGGGCGACCGCGGCGGTATTGAAGCTGACCTTGTCGGCGCCGGCGCGCAGCAGGCGGTCGACGTCGTCGACGCTGCGCACTCCGCCGCCGACGGTGAGCGGGATGAACACCTGCTCGGCGGTGCGGCGCACGACGTCGCACGTGGTTTCGCGGTTGCCCGAACTCGCGGTGATGTCGAGGAACGTCAACTCGTCCGCGCCTTCGGCGTCGTAGACGCAGGCCATCTCGACCGGGTCGCCGGCATCGCGCAGGCCGACGAAGTTCACACCCTTGACCACCCGGCCGGCGTCGACGTCGAGGCACGGGATCACCCGCACGGCCACGGTCATCGGACACCTGCGACGGCCGCGAGTGCCTCGGGCAGCGTGAATTTCCGTGCGTACAAAGCCCTTCCGACGATCACGCCCTCCACGCCGTCAGCTTCCAGCCCGGCGAGCGTGCGCAGGTCATCGAGGCTGGACACGCCACCACTGGCCACCACCGGACGGTCGGTGGCAGAGCACACCTCGCGCAGCAGCTCGACGTTTGGTCCCATCAATGTCCCGTCCCGGCGCACATCGGTGACGACGTAGCGCGCGCAGCCGTCGGCGTCCAGGCGGCTCAGCGTGTCGAACAGGTCGCCGCCCTCGGCGGTCCAGCCGCGTGCGGCGAGCACGTGGCCGCGGACGTCGAGCCCCACGGCGATGCGTTCGCCGTGGCGGCCGATCGCGGCTCGGATCCACGCCGGGTCCTCCAGCGCGACCGTCCCGACGTTGACCCGCGCGCACCCGGTCGCGAGCGCGCTGTCCAGCGAGTCGTCGTCGCGGATGCCGCCGGAGAGCTCGACCCGCACGTCCAGGGCGCCGACGACGCGCGATACCAGCTCGGCGTTCGTGCCGCGGCCGAACGCGGCATCGAGGTCGACCAGGTGAATCCAGGTCGCGCCGGCGGCCTGCCACTGCAGCGCCGCCTCCAGCGGATCTCCGTAGGACGTCTCGCTGCCGGCGACTCCACGCACCAGGCGCACGGCCCGGCCGCCGGCGACGTCGACCGCGGGCAGCAGCTCGAAGCGGCTACTCATCGCGCCGCCGCGGAACCGAGTGCGTTGGCGCTCACCGGACCGGCTCGAGGGCGCCCACCCAGTTCGCGAGCAGCCGGGCTCCGGCCGCCGACGACTTCTCCGGGTGGAACTGCGTCGCCGCGAGCGGACCACGTTCGACGGCGGCGACGAACCGCTCGCCGTGGTTGCTCGTGCTGACCAGCCCGTCGCAGGTCATGGCGGCGTATGAGTGCACGAAGTAGAACCTGGTGGCGGGTGGGATGCCGTCGAAGAGCGCGCTGCCCAGCGCGGGATCGACCTCGTTCCAGCCCATGTGCGGCAGCACCGGCGCGCGCAGCCGCCGCACAGTGCCCGGCAGCACGCCGAGCCCGTCGGCGCGCACTCCGTGTTCCTCGCCGCGCTCGAAGAGCACCTGCATTCCGACGCACACCCCCAGCACCGGGCGGCCCTCGGCGAGCCGGCCGCGGATGATGTCACCGCCCCCGACCCCGGTCAGCCCCCGCATACAGGCAGCGAACGCGCCGACGCCGGGAACCATCAGGCCACCCGCGGTGCGGGCCCGGTGCCGGTCGGCAGTCACCTCGACGTCGGCACCGGCGCGCACCAGCGCGCGTTCCGCCGACCGCAGATTGCCCGACCCGTAGTCGAGGACGACGACGCTGGGCACGGGACGCAGGCTATCGGCCTCGCCACCGGGGCGCACCCGGCCCGGCAGCGCCCTCGGCCCTTTCGAGCAGCTCGCCGGCAGCCGATCGGTCAGGACCCAGCGGTGCCTGGGAACCTCACGGCGTGCCACCGGTATTGCTGGGCTTTAGCATCGCGACCGTCTCGACCTCGGTCGGGGGCACAATCCAGATATTTTGGTTCGCATCGGCGGAGGCCACGCTGATGTGCCCGGCCGAGCAGAACTCTGACCGAGTGGTGGGCGACCGACGAATTGGACCAGGGCCAAGCGTCCCGCCATTCGACCCGCCCAGACCGATCTGACACTTCTGCCGTGCCGGCACCAGGACCCTGGTGGGCGTGTCCAAAGAGGACGGACCGAACTCGACGATGCCGTCGGCTGCCGTGCCAGCTAGTCTCCCGTCGCCCAGCACCATCAACGGTGTGGGTGCCTGCTGGGACCCGGCGAGTGGGGTGGGCGTCACCACCGGCGTGACGTCGCCGCGCGTGTCGACGAATTCCGGGCGCGCCATGCCGGCCAGGAACCGATTGGTCAGTGTCGTAAGCTCCCACGCGGCGCCCGCGGTGGTAAGCGATGCGATTCGTTGGCCGCCACCGGTGGCCTCAACGAGTAGTTGATTTGCCTTGCCTCCCGCCGCCAGGTCCGACATGCCGATGCCGAGCGTGCCGTCCTCGGTAAAGGCAACCGACGTGGGCAGGTGAGGATGTCCCGCCCGTCGTTGA
>QHCD01000020.1 GCA_003244255.1 Pseudonocardiales bacterium
CTTTGGTCGTCCCGTAGCCGGATCGGCATCCGACGTCCGCTCTTGCTGAAGCTGCGGGTGTTCGGGCTGCGCGCACGCTGACCTCACGTTAGGTTCAACCGCTACCGGTTGAGGGGATCAGCAGCGGTGTGCCGAACCAGCCCCAGTAGATACGGTGGTGCGCGATCTGGGGTCCGCGTAGGTCCATGACCTCGGCGAGGTCGACCTGGTCGCCGCCGTCGGGGTGCGTTCGGGGGTACTCCCACATCAGGGTCTGTCCGTCGAAGTGATAGCGCCCGGTCCGGTACCAGCGCACGAGCTCGTTGGGGCGGTTGTCGGTTCCTCGCTGGAAGAACGGCCGGATCTGCTCTCGGCCGGTGAGCACCCCGCTGCGTTGGTTGAGAATCCGCGCGATAAGCGGTGTCTCCAGTATCGCGTCAGGCGTGTACAACTCGAGCAGTCCGTCGATGTCGTGGGCGCGGGTGCGGGCGTCCCATTCGCGGTAGATGAAGGCCGCGTCGTCGTAGTTGGCCGTCTGGATGGTCGTCGGGTCTGTATCCATGCGATCAACCGTAGGCCGACGACGTTACGGCGATGGTCGAAACGTCTGTGCGTCATGCTGGAGGGGTGATCGAGAAGCCTCGTGACGTCGACCTGGCAGCTGTGGGGGCCTTGTTCGGTGATCCGACCCGAACCGCGATGCTCGCCGCACTCGCTGACAGTCAAGCGTTGCCAGCCGGCGAACTGGCCCGCCGCGCCGGGGTGTCGCCGGCACCGCGACGATGCATCTGCGACGTCTGGTCGATGGTGGCCTGGTCCAGGTCACCGTGCAGGGGCGGCACCGATACCACCAACTTGCCGGACCGCGGGTGTCGGCGGTGCTGGAGGCTCTCGCGCAGATTGCTCCGCCGATGCCCGTGACCTCGCTGCGCCAACACCGCGACGTGACCGCGCTGGCCGAGGCCCGCACCTGCTACGACCATCTCGCCGGCCACCGCGGCGTCAAGCTGCGGGATCGGCTGCTGGCTGCCGGAGCACTGCACACCACTGACGATCGAGACCACACGCTCACGGCCCACGGCGAGCGACTGATTGCCGACCTCGGCCTCGATCTCAGCCGACTGCGATCTGGGCGTCGCATCTTCGCCCGATCGTGTCTGGACTGGACCCAGCGCCGTCCCCCCTGGCCGGTGCCCTACCGGCCGCAGTGACTGCCACCTTCCTCGCCCGCGAATGGCTGAAGCACAGCACCGGGTGCGGCCTGCGTGTCACGTCGGGCTACGACCAGCACCTCGGTCGATGGCTCACCGGCAACTGACCATCGAGAGATCGCCACAGCAATGCAACTCGCCGCTCAGCGGCGTAAGCACTCGAACGTCGACCATTACATGTGTGTCAAGCCGACCGAAGGGGGGACGGCCGCCCGCAAGTGGAACGTGCCGGTGTTGCAGACCCTGCTGGACCGCGGGGTGACGACACTTCGGGATGCCGCGGGCGCCGATGCCGGGGTGCAGCATGCGCTGGCCAACGGCTGGATCGCCGGCCCGGAGGTGCTGGTGTCGCTGGTGCAGTTGTCCACAACGGGCGGCATTGGTGACGCCTGGCTACCGGGGCTCGGCCAGTTGGATGGCGCGGCCGATCCGGCGCTGCCCAATTCGGTGTTCGACGGTTGCGACGCGGCTCGGGCCGCTGTCCGTCGCATGGTGCGTGCTGGGGCGGACTGGATCAAGCTCGCCGCGAACGGGTCGATGATGCAAGGCGGACGGGCCTTGGACGTGCAGATGACCGCCAATGAGATGGCGGCCGTGGTCGAGGAAGCGGCGCGTCACGGGGGCCGCCAGGTGATGGTGCACGCTCACTCGGCACGAGCGGCCGAAGCGGCAGCACGTGCGGGGGCCCGCAGTATCGAGCACGGCGTGTGGCTGGACGCGGACGGCGGTCGCGGCGATGGTCCAAGCCGGGTGTTGGCTTGTGCCCACGTTGTCAATCACCCAGTCCGACCCCGAGGGCAACCCGCCGGGGGCAGCGGAGGCGCATCGCAGGTCGGTGCAGTTGGCGATCGATGCCGGCGTGCCAATCGCGATGGGCTCTGATAATCCGGTGCGTCCACACGCTGAGGTGTTGCGTGAGATCGAGCATCTCGCTGCGGCAGGGCTCGGCCGCGCCGGCGCGTTCCGAGCAGCGACCCTGGATGCAGCTCGACTTCTCCGCCTGGATCAGGACCGCGGTGAGATCGCCCCCGGCAAGCGCGCGGACATCGTCGCCCTGCACGGCACCGACCTCGACGTCGACGGGCTCGAGAAACGCATCTGCGCTGTCTGGCACAACGGACAGCAAGTCAATCGGGGGCAAGGGCCAGCACCAGGTAATCAACACGCGCGTTTGCGCACCGGGATTGAGGCGGCAATCTGATCGGCGCGCCAGCATCAGCAGGGCGCGCGCTTATAGCACGAAGGACGCGGTCGGAGTCCGACCATCGGTGTTGGCCCGTTGTGACGGCATGGACCCTGAAGAAGTCGGTGACCGGCGGCACGCATCCAATCCAGCGTCTGACGTCGCGTAAGCCGAACCGCCGCCGACGCCGTCCGAAGCATCGACGCTGGGGCCCTCTCGTGATCATGGTTGTCCCGGAAGACGCGCTTGTGCGCAACGGCTGAACACCGTCTCACTCGGGATCGGCATCCGACGACGATCGCGACCACTCGATAGCCCTCCCTCGTCCGACGCAGCATCATCAAAGAGT
>QHCD01000021.1 GCA_003244255.1 Pseudonocardiales bacterium
GCAGTTGGGGTTGGCGATGATGCCGCGATGCGGATCGCTTCGCGCCAAGGCGATTGCGCCCGGATTGACCTCGCTCACCACCAGCGGGACATCGGGATCGCCGCGCCAGGCCGAGGAGTTGTCGATGACGACGGCGCCCGCGGCTGCGAACGTGGGGGCCAGCGCGCGCGCGGCGCTCGCGCCGGCCGAGAACAGCGCGATGTCGATCCCGCCCGGATCGGCCGTCTCTGCATCCTCGACGACGACGTCGTCATCGCCCCAGGGCTGGGTGGTACCCGCCGACCGCGCGGACGCGAAGTAGCGGATCTGCTGCACCGGGAACTTCCGCTCGAGCAGGATCCGGCGCATCACGCCGCCGACCTGCCCGGTGGCGCCGACGACGCCGACTCGCAAGCCGCTCATCGTCCGGTGCCGCCGTAGACGACCGCCTCGACGTCGGCACCGAGGTCGAACGCGTCGTGCAGCGCGCGGACGGCGACGTCGAGCTCGGAGTCGCGCACCACGACGGAGATGCGGATCTCCGACGTCGAGATCAGTTCGACGTTCACGCCGGCGTCGGCCAGCGCGCCGAAGAAGGCCGCGGACACACCGGGATGCGAGCGCATGCCAGCGCCGATCAGCGACACCTTGCCGATGTGGTCGTCGTAGATCAGCGAGTCGAAGCCGACCTGCTCGCGGATCTTGCCGAGCGCCGTGATGGCCGTCGGCCCATCGGTCTTCGGCAGGGTGAAGGAGATGTCGGTGCGTCCAGTCGCCGCAGCCGAGACGTTCTGGACGATCATGTCGATGTTGATCTCGGCGTCGGCGACGCACCGGAAGATAGCGGCGGCCTCGCCCGGCTTGTCGGGCACGCCGACGACGGTGACCTTCGCTTCGCTGCGATCGTGCGCGACACCGGAAATGATGGCCTGCTCCACGGGCTGATCCTCCATCGATCCGGACACGATCGTGCCGGAAGCATTCGAGAACGACGACCGCACGTGCACCGCGACGCCGTAACGCCGGGCATACTCCACGCAACGCAGATGCAGGATCTTCGCCCCACACGCGGCCAGCTCGAGCATCTCCTCATACGACACCCGCGCGAGCCGCCGGGCGTTCGGGACGATCCGCGGATCGGCGGAGTAGACGCCGTCGACGTCGGTGTAGATCTCGCACACGTCGGCGCCGAGCGCGGCCGCCAGCGCCACCGCCGTCGTATCCGATGCACCGCGGCCGAGGGTGGTGATGTCCTTGGTGTCCTGGCTGACGCCCTGGAAACCGGCGACGATCGCGACCGCTCCGCAATCGAGCGCCTGCCGGATCCGGCCGGGTGTGATGTCGATGATGCGCGCCTTGCCGTGCACGGAGTTCGTGATCACGCCGGCCTGCGAGCCGGTGAACGACCGTGCCTCGTGGCCGAGTGTCTTGATCGCCATCGCGAGCAGCGCCATCGAGATGCGCTCGCCGGCGGTGAGCAGCATGTCGAGCTCGCGCCCGCCGGGCTGCGGCGACACCTGCTCGGCGAGATCGCGCAGCGCATCGGTGGTGTCGCCCATCGCCGAGACGACGACGACGACGTCGTTGACGGTTTCGTCGTCGGGTCCGCCCGCCGGGTGACGCGCGGCAACGACGCGCGCGGCGACCCGCTTGATCCGCTCGGCGTCGGCAACGGAGGAGCCGCCGTACTTCTGGACGACGAGCCCCACGGGCCTCTCCTCGAAGCGGCGAGCATCCAGGATATCGCCGACGGCGCGACCGCACCGCCGGGCAGCCTTCCGTTTCGGCATAATATGCCCTATATTGTTGCGCGGGGGAACCGCTCACTGTGCCGTCCGTCCAAGCCGGCGACCGACCCTCACCTGATGACCACGTGACAACGAGGAGAACCACCCCGTGGGCGACTTCAAGGTCGATCCGGCCGATCTGAGCGCCGCCGCCGTCGCCGTCGACAGGGCAGTCGGCGCGTTGTCGACGGTCGAGGCCAAAGGATCGAGCGCGCAGAGGTGTGCCATCGAGATCCACTACGAACCGGCGGCCGGCGTTGCCGACGCGCTCGCGCAGAAGGCAGCCGCCAACCTCGCGCTCGCCCGCGACGCGCTGACCGGACTCAGCCGCGGGCTGCGCGCCGCAGCCGCCACGTATTCGCACACCGACCAGACGATCGGGGCCGCTGCCTCCGCCGGGCGCAGGTAGGACGGGGAATCGATCATGTCGGGCCAGGACGAGCGGCCAACCGATGTCGCGGCGCGGTGGGATCCGTCGTATTCGGATCAGGATTTCGTGCCCGACCGCTGCGAGCCGTTCAGTTCCCTGGCCTCGGACTACCTGGCCTTGTGCTCCTCGGGGTCCGACGCCGCCACTGCGCTGGCCAACGTCGTCCCTGGATCGTGGACGGGCGATGCTGCCAGCGCGTTCTCCTCCTACGTCGACGCCGTCGTCACCTTCCTGAACACGACGACGAACGCGGTGGACGACGCGGCGCGGGCCTGTACGGCGGCGGCCGGCAACATGGACGGCGCGATCCAGGCGGCGAAATCGGCGGCGTCGAGAGCCAACAGCGCGCAGGACGCCCACCGCTCATATGAGAAGGACAACCTCCTGCACAAGCTGTTCGCAGACGACCACTCCCTCGATCTGGACCTCGCGGTCGGGATGGGGAACGTCGCTCGGGGTAACGCGCTGTCGATCGACAAGACCCTGACGACGTCGCTGTCGACATCCGATGACACCCTGTCCTCGAGTACGGCACCGCAGCCGCCGAACCCGCTGTCCGAGAGCGATCCGAACCAGGCCGCGCTGCTCGCCGAGATCATGCAGCCGGTCGCCGCGGCCCTGTCCAAGGACGGAGACAGCCAGCGGGCCCGCGACGCCGTCAACCAGTTCGACGCGACCGTCGGGAGCGACCCCAGGAAGGCGGCCCAGCTGCTCGCTCAGTACGGGGGCTCGCTCACGTCGGCCGAACTCACCTATCTCTACGACCACGTCGACGAGTCGAACCTGAGGTCAGCGTTTGGTGCGCTGGATCCGACCAAGGACCGCGAGCTCTACAACTCGATCGCACAGAACGCGAGCCTGCCGGTACTGACCCGGCTCGCCGACGACGACCCGAACCACTACTGGCATCCCGCGACCGGAGGCGATGCATATATCTGGGCAAACGACGGATTCGGCAATCGGCCGCTGGACGGCGATCCCAACGACATCCGCCAGGGTGCGCTCGGCGACTGCCACGACATGTCGGCTCTGGCCGCCGTCGAGCAGGCCCATCCCGGCTACCTGGAGAGCCACATCACGCGCAACGCCAACGGCACCTACACGGTCATGCTGTATAAGGACGGCAAGCAGGTGCCGGTGACCATCACGCCCGACGTGCCGTACATGAACGGTGCCGATGGGTCACCGATCGGCTCGGCGTACTCGCACGGTGGGCCCAACGGTCCGACCGTCTACCAGGTCTATGAGAAGGCGATGGCGCAGAGCAATGCGGAGTTCGGCGTCCAGGACGGTGCCGGATACGCGTCGCTCTCCGGCGGCTGGCCGTACAAGGACTACTCCGTCATCACCGGCCAGTCCGGGAACAAGGTCTACCCGGCCTTCACCTCGCCGGACGCGCTCGCCGGGATGCTGGCCGGCCACCACCCGGTCACCGCGGACACACCCGAGTTCGACAGCACCCCGCATCCGACCGGACCCGACGGATCCGCGCAGGATGTGATCGGCGGGCATTCCTACCGTGTCGTGTCTGTCGACGTCGCCCACGACCCGGCGACGGTGACGCTGGCGAATCCGTGGGATCCGAGCAACACGACCAATGGCACGATCACGGTGAGCTGGACCGACTTCCAGAAGTACTACGACAACGTCGACGTAGGGTCGACGCCATGAGCACCCCCGAGCCACGGCGCAGCGATGTTGCCCATCGTCACACGGGCGTCGTCGGGGCCCGCAGCATCTGGCCGTACGCGCACTGGCGGCTGCGGTCCGGATCCATCCTGTGGGTGGCACGGGGCATCAAGATGGGGGTCATCAACATCGATCTCGACGGCGTCGTGCCGGTGACGTTCATCGGTCCGGACGGATCGCAGGACGCGACCCTGCGCCTCGGCGAGCCGGTGACCTACGAGTCGGTGACGGTGACGATGATCGAGGCGGCGCTAGCCGAGCACCCGCGCTGGATACGCATCGTCGCCAAGCAGACGGCGGCACCGGCGAAGGACATCCCGGCGCCCTGATGCCCAGTGGTCGTGCCACCGCCGTGCTCCTGCTCGGGGTGCTCGCCACCGGATGCCACGACACGACCGGCGGAACGCCGACGCCGTCCGGCGTCACGACGACGGTGCCCTCTGCACCGACGGGAGGCAGCAACGTGCCGACTTCCTCGCCTACCGGCGACTGCCCGACCCCGCCGAGCGGCATCGCGTCGACGTCGGCACCGTTGCGTTACCAGCAGGCACTCCCGATCGTGGGCGGATACACGCTGGTGTTCACCGGCATGGAGGACTACACCGACTCGCGGAGCCGGGTCACGATCGAGGTCAGGCGCGTCGTCGGCAGCTGCACGGACGAGGCGTCGACCGGCCTGCACCAAGGCGATTCGGCCGTCGCGCTGGGACTGCACATCAGCGTCGATCGGGTCATCCCGTCGACGAACGGTATTCCGCCGATGCTCGACATCAGCTACCGCTCCGGCTGAGGTGCAGTCGACCCCTGCCGCGCGGGTGGGCTAGGGTCGCGCTATGGTCGGCATCGTGGCAGTTCGCTTCCTGCTCCTTACCTGCCGCGGCGAGGGTCGATAGCGGCCGGCTCCCCCGCCGCGGGTTGGTGCGTGCGTCGGCTACGCAACCCATCGACAGAGGAGCAGGAGTCGATCCAAGATGTCTTCCGACGTACCCCCCCGCCGCCGCTTCCCGGACCCGTGCAATCGGCAGCGCGCAAGCGCGATGCCGAGCCACCGCTATCACCCGTTTCCCGCCGTCGAACTGCCCGACCGGACCTGGCCGTCGAGGCGGATCGAACGCGCTCCGCGCTGGCTCTCCACCGACCTGCGGGACGGCAACCAGGCGCTGATCGATCCGATGACGCCGGACCGCAAGCGGCGCATGTTCCAGCTGCTGATTCGGATGGGATACAAGGAGATCGAAGTCGGCTTCCCGGCCGCCAGCCAGGCCGATTTCGATTTCGTGCGCCAGCTTGTCGACGACGACGCCGTGCCCGACGACGTCACCATCTCGGTGCTCACCCAGGCCCGTGACGACCTGATCGAGCGCACCGTGCAGAGCCTCGTCGGCGCGCCACGGGCGACGGTGCACATGTACAACGCCGCCGCACCGGTGTTCCGACGCGTCGTCTTCGGCTGGGACGGCGACGGGCGCGAGGAGTGCGTCGCCGTTGCCGTTGACGGCACCCGGTCGGCGCTGAAACACGCCGAGTCCTACCTGGCCGACAGCGACTTCGGCTACGAGTACACGCCCGAGATCTTCCAGGACACCGAACTCGATTTCGCCGCCGACATCTGCGCGGCGGTGGCGCAGGTGTGGTCGCCGTCGGCCGAGCGGGAGATCGTGATCAACCTGCCGTGCACGGTCGAGCGCTCGACGCCGAACGTCTACGCCGACCAGATCGAGTGGATGAGCCGGAACCTGCCCTATCGGGAGTTCACGACGCTCTCGGTGCATACGCACAACGACCGCGGCACCGCGGTCGCCGACGCGGAGTTGGCAGTAATGGCCGGCGCGCAGCGGGTCGAGGGCTGCCTCTTCGGCAACGGCGAGCGCACCGGCAACGTCGACCTGGTGACGCTCGGGCTGAACCTGCACAGCCAGGGCATCGACCCGCAGATCGATTTCAGCGACATCGACGAGATCAGGCGCACCGTCGAGTACTGCAACCAGATCGGCGTGCACGAGCGCCATCCCTACGCCGGTGAGCTCGTCTACACCGCGTTCTCCGGATCGCACCAGGACGCGATCAAGAAGGGTTTCGACGCGCGGGAGCGGGCGGCCCGCTCGGCCGGATGCGGCGTCGACGACGTTCGCTGGGAAGTCCCCTACCTGCCGATCGATCCGCACGACGTCGGCCGCAGCTACGAGGCGGTGATCCGGGTCAACTCACAGTCCGGCAAGGGCGGCGTCGCCTACCTGATGAAGAGCGAGCACGCACTCGATCTGCCCCGCCGGCTGCAGATCGATTTCAGCCGGGTGATCCAGCGGCTGACCGACACCTCGGGCGGCGAGGTCTCGGCCGAGGCGATGTGGGAGGTCTTCGCCACGGAGTACCTGGCGCGGTCGGCGCCGCTACAGCTGGTGCGGTACCGCACGACGAGCGAGGCCGACGACGTCGACCAGCTGGCCGTTGAGGTCACGATCGACGGCGTTGCCCGCGAGCTGCACGGTTCGGGCAACGGCCCGATCGCCGCCTTCGTCGATGCATTGTCCACAGTGGACGTCGACCTGGCGTTCCTCGACTACGCCGAGCACGCGTTGTCCTCCGGCGGCGACGCGACCGCGGCGGCGTACGTCGAGGTCTCCTTCGGTGAACGGGTGCTGTGGGGCGTCGGCATCGACAACAACATCGTCACGGCGTCGTTGCGCGCGGTGGTGAGCGCCGTCAACCGCGCCGCGGCGTAGCTGCGCGCGCGGCCGCTGCCGATCCCGCGATCACGCGTCGACTACCCGGCGTCCCTCGAACGCTCGGCCGAGCGTCACCTCGTCGGCGTACTCGAGATCGCCCCCGACGGGCAGGCCGCTCGCCAGCCGGGTCACGCGCAGCTCCATCGGGCGCACCAGCCGAGCGAGGTATGTCGCGGTCGCCTCGCCCTCGAGGTTTGGGTCGGTGGCGAGGATCAGCTCGGTGACGGCGCTGTCCTGCAGCCGCACCATCAGCTCCTTGACCCGCAGGTCGTCGGGGCCGATCCCGTCGATCGGGCTGATCGCGCCACCGAGCACGTGGTAGCGGCCGCGGAACTCGCGGGTCTTCTCCACGGCGACGACGTCCTTGGGCTCCTCGACGACGCAGATCACCGACTCGTCCCGCCGCGGGTCGCGGCAGATCCTGCACTCGTCGCTCTCGGCGACGTTGCCGCAGGTCCGGCAGAACCGCACCTCGTTCTTCACTCGGGTCAGCGTCGCGGCCAGCCGGGTGACGTCGGCGGGATCGGTGGCGAGCAGATGGAATGCGATCCGCTGGGCGCTCTTCGGGCCGATGCCGGGCAACCGGCCGAGCTCGTCGATCAGGTCCTGGACGGCGCCTTCGTACATCGACGTCTCGGCTAGAGCTGCCGGCCGGGCAGGCCCGGCAGCCCGCCGCCGAGCCCACCCGCGAGCGGCCCCATCGCCTGGTTAGCGAGCTCGGCGCACTGGCGGTTGGCGTCGCGCACGGCGGCGACGACGAGGTCCTGCAGCGACTCGACGTCGCCAGGGTCGACGACCGTCCGGTCGATCGTGACGTCGGTCAGCTCGCCGGCACCGGTCATGGTCGCGGTGACCAGGCCACCGCCGGCACTGCCGGTGACCTGCTGGGCCGCGAGGTCCTGCTGAGCGGCCACCATCTGCTCCTGCATCTTCTGCGCCTGCTGCATCAGCTGCTGCAGGTCCGGCTGGCCACCTGGCTGCACGACATCTCCTCACGGCTCACGTCCGACGCATGCCAGGGTAGACGCAGCCGCCGACGCGCACGCCCGGCGCAGCGTGCGTCGACTCGGTGTCAGTGCTGGTTTCGTGGCAGGCTCGACGATCATGACCTCGCGAGCGCATGCCTGGCTGCTGGCCGGGGTGTTGGCCGGGGTGTTGGCGGCGGGTATCGCGGGCTGCTCGCCCGAGACGACGAAGCCGGGGGCCGGCAGCCCGCCCGCGCCGACGTCGACTGCCGACCCGGCCGCGCCGAGCAGCGTTGCGCCGAGCCGGTCGACGAGCTCAGGCGGCCCGACGACGCCCACCCAGCCGACCGAGGCGACCCAGCCGACCCGCACGGCGCCGACCTCGACCCCCAGGCCGCGGCCGCAGCCGACCGACACCAGGGCGACCGCAACCGCGCCGTCCCCGAAGCCGACGCTGCACCGCACCTCGACGACGGCACCGCTGCCGATGCCGACCCTCAGCGGCCATCGGGTCGTCGTCCTCGACCCCGGCCACGACGGCGGGAACGCGGGCCACCCTTCCGCGATCAACAAGCTGGTGCCGGCCGGATACGGCCGTTACAAGGCGTGCAACACGGTCGGGACCGAGACCTACGCCGGCTATGCCGAGCACGCCTTCAACTGGGATGTCGCGCAACGCGTGCGATCCATCCTTCGTGCGCACGGGGTCACCGTGGTGATGACGAGGAACAGCGATACCGGCGTGGGGCCGTGCGTGAACGTCCGGGCCGAGATCGGCAACGAGGCACACGCCGACGCCGAGGTCTCGATCCACGGCGACGGATCGCTGCAGGGCAACGGATTCCATGTGATCAGGGCCGACGGCGACCCCGGCGGCCCGGTGATCGCCGGCGATTCCGAACGCCTCTCCGTCGCCGTCCACAGCGCGATGATCGCAGCCGGACACTCGCCCGCCACCTACAGCGGCGACGGCGACGGCTACGACGTCCGCAGCGATCTCGGCGGCCTCAACCTCTCGACGCAACCGTCGATCATGATCGAGTGCGGCAACATGCGGGACCCCGGCGACGCGGCGACCATGTCCAGCGCCTCCGGGCGGCAGGACATCGCGGCGGCGATCGCATCGGGAATCTTAAGCTACCTGGACTGACGGCGCGACCGGCGCCGGATCAAGAACCGCCGACGGCCCACCGTTGCCAGGCGCGGGCCCACGCCTCGCGGTCGCCCTGCTCGCGCGTCGTCGCCCAGACCAGCCAGGCGCGCTGCGCCGGCCCGCTGGGTACGTCCTCGGACAACGCGGCAGAGCGCACGGTCTCGGCGATGGCGCGGGCCCGCAGGGCGGGATCGGCGAACCAGGCGGCATCGGCGCGCAGCGCGCAGACCTGTTCGGTCATCCCGCGCACGACGGCCATCGCCCGCGCCCGGTCGCACCGCGCGATCACCCGCTGCGCCCGGACGGCGCGCTCGAATCGCAGCCGTCGGCTGGCCCGGTTGGTGCGCGTGGCCAGCTCGGCGTCGACCAGCCGGCGATGCGGATCGAGCCCGACCGGCCATGGCCTTGGCTGCTCGCCGCCGCGGCGCCGGTACTCGGTCCAGTAGCTCGCCAGTTCGTCCACCCGGGCCAGCCCCACCGCATCGAACGGGACACCGCGACCGGTGACGACGACGTCGGCGGCCGTAGGCGTCGTCAGGGTGGCAACCCATGCCGTGCGGTCGGTGCGCAGCCGCGCCGGTGCCCGCGCGGCACCGACGCGAATCGTGGTGTCGGTGTCATGGCTGCCCGTCCCGATCTCCCGCAGGGCGGACTCGATGTCGGGACGGTCGCGCCGCGCGAACCACCCGAACGTCGTGACCTGCACCGACGCGGCACCATCGCCGTAGCCCAGCGTTATCGACGTGCAGTACGAGGGTCCACGGTCGATGTCGACGACCCGATGCGGAGAGAGCGGCGGCGCGGCGAGACCCCATACGACGAAAGGGGGGTGGACGAGCGCGGCCTGCTGGCGTGCTGCCTGCTCGCGCACGCTCTCGACCCAGCCGGAATCACGATCCGCCGACGACCGATCCGCCACGACACTCGAGCATGCGCCGTGATTCTCGGCGGGGCAATCGAGTTGTGCGTCGGTTTGGTGTCGATCGGGGCTCAGCCGGTCTCCTCCGTGCCGATCGTCTTGGCGCCCAGGGCCGACTGCAGCAGCGATAACGCGGCGCGCTCGGGATCGCCTGGTGCATCGGCAGATGGACTGCTATCGAGCACATCGCCGTCGTCGTCGCCAGCGGGGTCGGTCGCCGCACGCAGCGGCCGATCTGCCGGGACCGACCGCACCGTCCAGTCGACGCCAAGGACGGCGCGCAGCGCAGCCCTGATCTGGGCCAGGTTGGCGTCGTCGGAGAGCATCTTCGCGATCGCCTCGGGCGACGTCAGGGTGAGCTGGTCACCGTCCACAGTGGACACCACGGCGTTGAGCAGCAGGGCGTGCGTCACTCGGCTGCTGCGCTTGATCGTCTCGGTGACCTCGGGCCAGACGCGCCGGACCCCGGCAGCGTCGAGGCCGTCGCCGCCGGTCGGTGCGGGCGGATTCTCCACCGGTGGGCTCGGCGGCGCGGCGCCCACGGGTTGCGGCGGTGTGTTGGTCGGCGGCCGGTCGGTCGCGGGTTGGGCGGCCGGCTTCGCATTCTCGGGTGGCTGAATCGACTGCCGGCGTTCCAGCCGCTCGACGCGCTGCAACAACGACGAGAGATCGTTGCTCGCGGCGGGCAACAGCATCCGCGCGCAGATCAGCTCAAGCAGCAGCCGCGGCGCCGTTGTCCCGCGCATGTCGGTGAGCCCGGCGTGCAGCACGTCGGCGTAGCGGGAGAGGGTTGCCGCCCCCAATCGGCCGGCCTGGTCGGCCATCCGGCCCAGCTCGTCGGCCGGCCCGTCGACGATGCCCTTGGCGACGGCGTCGGGGACGGCGTCGAGCACGACCAGATCGCGCAGCCGCTCGAGCAGGTCAGCGGCGAAGCGCCGCGGGTCGTGCCCGGCCTCGACCACCCGGTCAACGGTCTCGAACACGGCCGCTCGATCGGCGGCATCGAGCGCGTCGACCAGCTCGTTCAGCAGGGCGGCGTCGGTGACCCCGAGCAGCCCGACGGCGTGCCGATAGGTGAGACCACCCTCGCCGGCGCCGGCGAGCAGCTGGTCGAGCACCGACAGGGCGTCGCGAGCCGACCCGGCGCCCGCCCGGACCACGAGCGGATAGACGGCGGGCTCGACGGCAACGCCTTCGCTCGCACATATCTGCTCCAGCAGCCCGCGCATCACTCCCGGCGGCAGCAGCCGGAAGGGGTAGTGGTGGGTGCGCGACCGGATGGTCGGCAGCACCTTCTCCGGCTCGGTCGTCGCGAAGACGAAGACCAGGAACTCAGGCGGTTCCTCGACCAGCTTCAGCAACGCGTTGAAGCCCTGAGTCGAGACCATGTGGGCCTCGTCGACGATGTAGACCTTGTACCGGGAACTGACCGGCGCGAAGAACGCGCGTTCGCGAAGGTCGCGGGCGTCGTCGACCCCGCCGTGGCTCGCGGCGTCGATCTCGATGACGTCGAGGCTGCCCGGGCCGTCGGGCGCGAGCGCCACGCAGGAATTGCAGCTGCCGCACGGTGTCGGCGTCGGGCCGACGACGCAGTTCAGCGAGCGGGCGAGGATGCGTGCCGACGACGTCTTGCCGCAGCCGCGTGGGCCAGAGAAGAGGTACGCGTGGTTGATCCGGCCGCTCGCGAGCGCCTGGATCAGCGGCTCGGTGACGTGTTCCTGGCCGACCACCTCGGCGAACGTGGCCGGCCGGTACTTGCGGTACAGCGCGAGTGCCACGGGCCACCTCCTCGGCGCCGTCGTCCGTGCCACGACTCTATGGCAGGCGGCGACGACCGATATTCGGCGGACTGGGAACAGCCGGCTGGCTAGCGTGTTAGTAGCCCTAGATCTCGGCGAGGAGGATCGGATGTCACGGCGGGCGTGGGCGCTGTTCGTCGCGATGTGCGTCATCTGGGGCATCCCGTACCTGCTGATCCGGGTCGCCGTCCGCGACCTGTCGCCCGGCACGCTGGTGTTCGCGCGGACCGGGCTCGGCGCTCTGCTGCTGTTGCCCGTGGCGCTGTCCCGGCGCGCCCTGTGGCCGGCGCTACGTCGCTGGCGTCCGATGCTGGCCTACACCGTCGTCGAGGTGGCCGTTCCGTGGCTGCTGCTCTCCGACGCCGAAACGAAGCTGTCCAGCTCCCTCACGGGCCTGCTCGTCGCGGCCGTGCCGCTGGTCGGGGTGCTCATCGCGCGACTGCTCCGAAGCGACGACGCCGTCGACCGGTGGCGAGTCGCCGGGCTTGCGCTTGGCATCGTCGGCGTAGCGGCACTGCTCGGCCTCGACATCGGCCAGGTGCACGCGCTGCCGATCGTCGAGATGGGCGTCGTCACCGTCGGTTACGCCGTCGGGCCGGTGATCCTGACCCGGCGGCTCTCGGACCTGCCGGCCATCGGCGTCGTCACCGCGTCACTAGCGATCACCGCGCTGGCCTATCTACCCGTGGCCATCCTCGACCCGCCCCATCGTCTGCCCGCCACGGCAATCGCCTCGGTGGCCAGCCTCGCGCTGTTCTGCACCGCGGTCGCGTTCCTGGTCTTCTTCGCGCTGATCGCCGAGATCGGGCCGGCCCGCGCGACCGTGATCACCTACGTCAATCCCGCCGTCGCCATCCTGCTCGGCGTGCTGCTGCTCGGCGAGGACTTCACCACGGGCATGGCGGTCGGCTTCCCGCTGATCCTGGCCGGCTCGGTCCTTGCCGCTCGACGACATCGCCCCGCAGCGTCGCCGGCCGGCGAGCCCGAGGTCAGCGCTGCCGCCGCCGCACAGACGCCTCAGGCGCCGAGCTAGTGGTCTGTCTGGGATATGCGGCGCCACCAGGTCATATCCCAGCCAGACCACTAGCTATTCGACGAGGTCGGTGGGACGCAGCCGGCCGAAGGCGCCGAAGATCTCGACGTAGGGCTCGGCGTCGCCGACCCAGTCGAACTCGCGCACCTGGTCCGCGGACCGGCGGCCGGACAGCGCGCGGCAGAGCTCGAAGGCGTCGGCCTTCACGATGACCTGCGGGTCGCCCTCGCCGGCGACGGCGATCCACTCACCGGCCCGCATCTCGATGGCCGGCAGGTCACGCTCTCGCACCTTCGCACCCAGCAGGTGGACGTAGAGGTCCATGCCAGCCTGAACCGACTCATCCCGTGCGCCCGGCTCGCCGATCGCGCCGCGAAGATCCTGCTCGTGCGTCGTCAGGTCGGTGGCAAGGCCGGCCGCTGTGGACGCCGGCGCGTCGGCGAGCAGCCGTTCGACACCGTCGCCGTTGCCGCGCAGCTCGGCCAGGATGTCCGCGAGGCTCGCGTCCGCGCGCTCTAGCACGTGCTTGGCCGTCCACTCATCGGAGACGTCGTCGGCACCGGCGCCGGCGAGCGCGTCGGTTGTCACGCCCGTCATGTGAGCGAGCAGCTGGCGCACGGTCCAGTCCGGCGTGGCCGGGACCGTCGTCTCGCTCTGCTCGGCCGTGATGGCGTCGCCCAGGGCGAGCACGCGCTGGTGCGCGTCGGTCCAGAGCTGCGGGTTGGCCATGCTGGTCCCTTCTCGGTACCGGGCACTGCTTGGTGCCGGACAATCAAAGGACCCCCCGCGCACCCGCCAGAGCCTGCTTATCCTTGCTGCCTTCCGGCCCTGGGGAGGTTCGCAGGGGTGAGCGCCGCACGAGGGGTCTGGGATCACACCCTACCCCGCCGCCCCCCCCGACCTCCTGCGCTGCCAGCTGGTCGACCCACCTGTTGATGCCGCTGAATGCCGGTTACAGCAGCCGTCGGCCACCGCCGTGGTTCCGAGAGCCGCCGCCGGGCCGTTCGCCGCCTCGGTGATTCCCAAGGCTGCAGGCGGCCGCTTGGACCTGTGGATTGGCGTGCCACGATGAGGTGGCAAGATCAGTTGCAGGAAGGGGACGAAGTTGTCGGAGCGATCAGGAACCCTCGCTAACGATCCGCTCAGTGGTCGGCGCCCAACCAGTCACGAACGGCTGACGGGACTGCCCTGGGATGCGTCGTACCACGACGGCCCCGCGCCTTGGGACATTGGCCAGCCGCAGCCGGCAATAGTGCGTTTGGCATCCGAAGGCGGATTCGCCGGAGCGGTGCTCGATGCGGGCTGCGGGACCGGCGAGAACGCTCTTCATGTCGCCTCGCTGGGATTGCCGATTCTGGGCTTGGACGTGGCTGAGACGGCACTGGCGATCGCCCGAGCGAAGGCCGACGACCGTGGGATCGAGGTTGAGTTCGCTGCGGCTGACGCGTTCCAGCTGCAGCGTTTGGGGCGCAGGTTTGAGACGGTGCTGGACTGCGGACTTTTCCACACCTTCGACGGCGACGAGCGACCAGGATACGTGGCGAGTCTAGCGTCGGTGACCGAGCACGATGGAACCCTGTATGTGTTGTGCTTCAGTGACGATGGTCCCGATACTGGCCCGCACCCCATCAGTCAGGAAGAGCTAAGAGCGGCGTTCAACCCCGGCAATGGATGGAATGTCGCCGCCATCGAACCGGACCGGGTTCAGACGAGATACCACGACGACGGCGCACCGGCCTGGTTCGCGACAATCAAACGGATCTAGACTGTGGGACTCATTGGCGAGAAGCAGTCAACACGTGGATCAGCGTGTCACGCGACTTGAGCTTCACGGCCAGCACCGGAGCCCGCATGCCGCGGCGCTTGCAGTCGCGCAGCAAGCCGGCCCAGGAGTCGGCCGACCCGAGGCGCGTGGTAGCCATTGCGCATCACCAGCCGCCAGCCGTGCTCGTCGACCTCATCGACGTAGCGCCAGTCTAGGAGGGCGCTGAACCTTGAAGGTCTTCCTCGGGAAGGTGTGCCCGTTCACGTCACCCCGCCGAGGGCCATCGGCAGGGTCTGATCATTGCTCGTCGGCGCGCTCGTGGTCCCGTATCCTGCGTTGCGGAGGATTCGCCTAGTGGCCTAGGGCGCACGCTTGGAAAGCGTGTTGGGGGCAACCCCTCAGGGGTTCGAATCCCCTATCCTCCGCCGCTCTGACCAGCACAGACGCTGGACGCTCGCCCCGCGCGGGACTGAGGCAGGCACCGAGGCCTCAGTTCCAGTCTCAGATGTACCCGAACCCGACCTGTCGACGGGGCAACCGACGGGCGCGCGGCGGCAGCACTCAGCGTCGTGCCTGCGGCACGCGAGATGTAGATCCGGACAATGGAGCGGGCGGATCACCGTGCGGATTCGGGGGCAGCATTCCGGGCAGGTCGTTATCCGAGAACGTTGGGCTGGTCGATCATCCAGAGCCAGGTGCCATCTGGCTGCTGCCGAGCCACCTCAGCGGTGGCCCCTCCGCCGGCAAGGCGGGTCGAGGTGAGCGCCAAATCGCCGCTGACCAGCGCGGGCTGCTGCTCACCCGGCTCGAACCGCGGCTTGTCGGCGAGGAGTCTCTCGTACACCTGACGAATCTCCTGGCTGCCGCTAGCGATTCGGCCAGCCGGGAAGGCCACCACAGCAGCGGGCTCGTAGAGCGCCACGAGCCCCTCAACGTCACCCTCGTTAGCCCGCTCTAGGAAGAACCGGCCGAGATCATTGGGCTGGCTAGCTGGCTCATGCTGCATACCACCGTTCATGTGCCGATCTCCCGTCACGTTTTGGTCAGCGCGACTCGCGCTCTCAACCTGACCCTCCCAGGTGGGTGCGACAGCCACCGAGCCGCCGCGATCGTGAACACGGTCCCGGTCCCGGCTCCGAACGGTCCCTACCGCGGGGCCGACGCCGGCTCCGGGCCGGTCAGATAGCTGGCATAGCCCGGCAGGGTCAGGAAGACGGGGAACTCCTCGGCCAGCGCGACCTCCTCGAAGAGCTGCCGGGCTCGATGCACACCGGAGTCGGCATCGGCGGCCGCGATGGCGTTCTCCTCCTCGGTCAACAGCCGGGTAACCAGCTCTCGGTCGACGACGCCGCCGTCGGCAAGCGGGGTCCGATTGTGGATCCACTGCCACACCTGCGACCGCGAGATCTCCGCGGTGGCGGCGTCCTCCATCAGGTTGTTGATCGCGACGGCGCCGTTGCCGGCGAGCCAGGCGCGCAGGTACTCCAGGCCGATGCGGATGTTGGTCCGCACCCCGTCGCTGGTGACCGAGCCCGGTGTGCTGGCGATGTCCAGCAGGTCGCTCTCGCTGACGGCGACGTCGGCGCGCTGTCGCGACAGCTGATTCGGCGCGCTACCGAGAACCGCGTCGAAGACCTCGCGCACCACCGGCACCAGGTCCGGATGGGCGACCCAGGAGCCGTCGAAGCCGTCGCCGGCCTCGCGCTCCTTGTCGGCCCGGACCGCCTCCAGCGCCCGCGCATTCACGTCAGCGTCGCGACGGCTCGGGATGAACGCCGACATGCCGCCGATGGCGTGGGCCCCCCGGCGATGACACGTGCTGACCAGCAGTTCGGTGTAGGCGCGCATGAACGGGACGGTCATGTTCACGTCGGCGCGATTCGGTAGCACGAACTGCGAGCCCCGGTCGCGGAACTTCTTGATGACGGAGAAGATGTAATCCCACCGCCCGGCGTTGAGGCCGCCGCAGTGCTCCTTGAGCTCGTAGAGGATCTCGTCCATGCAGAACGCGGCCATGATCGTCTCGATCAGCACGGTTGCGCGGATGGTCCCGCGGGCAATGCCGAGCTCGCGCTGGGCGGCGACGAAGACGTCGTTCCACAGCCGCGCCTCGAGATGGGATTCCAGCTTCGGCAGGTAGAAGTACGGGCCGGAGCCGCGATCGAGCTGCCGGCGCGCGCAGTGGAAGAAGTACAGGCCGAAGTCGAGCAGGCTCGCCGACACCGGGTGGCCGTCGACCCGCAGGTTCCGATCGGTCAGGTGCCAGCCGCGCGGGCGGACGACGATCGTCGCGAGATCCTCACCGAGCCGGTAGTCCTTGCCATCCGCACTGGTGAAGTCGATCCGCCGCCCGAGCGCGTCGATCAGGTTGAGCTGCCCCTCGATCATGTTCGCCCACGTCGGGCTGTTGGCGTCCTCGAAGTCGGCGAGCCACACCTGCGCGCCGGAATTCAGCGCGTTGATCGTCATCTTGCGATCGGTCGGCCCGGTGATCTCCACTCGTCGGTCGAGCAGGCCGGGCGCAGGCGGCGCGACCCGCCAGGTCTCATCGGCACGGATGCCGGCCGTCTCGGCCAGGAACGACGGGTCGGCGCCGGCCGAGATCTGCTGCTGGCGTTCACACCGCGCGACCAGCAGGTCGTGCCGGCGGCCGGCGAACTCGCGGTGCAGCCCGGCGACGAACTCGACGGCATCAGGCGTCAGGATCTCGTCGTAGCGATCGCCGCTCGGTCCGGTGATCTCGATCGTGCGCTGCGCCATCATCGCCGTCACACCTGCCGTCAGCTGAACTGTTCGGATTCGGTCGACCCGGCGAGCGCCAGGGTCGCGGCGTCGGGGTTGATCGCCTGGCTCACTAGGTCGAAGTAGCCGGTGCCGACTTCGTGCTGGTGCTTGACCGCCGTGTAGCCGTCGCCCTGCGAGGCGAACTCCGCCTCCTGCAGCCGGACGTAGGCCGGCATCCCCTCGCGCGCATAACCCCGAGCGAGATCGAACATCGAGTGGTTCAGCGCGTGGAAGCCGGCCAGGGTGATGAACTGGAAGCGGTATCCCATCGCGCCGAGCTCCAGCTGGAACTTCGCGATCGCGTCGTCGTCGAGATGCTTCCGCCAGTTGAACGACGGCGAGCAGTTGTACGCGAGCATCTTGTCCGGATGCTCGGCGTGTACGGCGTCGGCGACCTGCCGTGCCAGCTCGAGGTCGGGTGTGCCGGTCTCGACCCAGAGCAGGTCGGCGAAGGGCGCGTAGGCAAGCGCCCGGACGAGGACGGCGGCGACTCCCGGCGTCACGCGGTAGTAGCCCTCGGATGTGCGCTCGCCGGTGCAGAACTGCCGGTCACGCTCGTCGACGTCGGTCGTGACGAGGGCCGCCGCGAGTGAGTCCGTGCGTGCGATCACGATGCTCGGCACGCCTGCGACGTCGGCGGCCAGCCGGGCGGCGTTCAACGTCCGGATGTGCTGCTGGGTCGGAACCAGCACCTTGCCGCCGAGGTGGCCGCACTTCTTCTCCGACGCGAGCTGGTCCTCCCAGTGCACGCCGGCGGCGCCGGCGGCGATCATCGCGTGCATCAGCTCGTAGGCGTTGAGCGGGCCGCCGAAGCCGGCTTCTGCATCGGCGACGATCGGCGCGAGCCACTCGATCTCGCCGTCCTCGCCGTCAGCGAAGGAAATCTGGTCGGCCCGCAGCAGCGCGTTGTTGATCCGGCGGACGACGGCGGGGACGGAGTTGACCGGGTAGAGGCTCTGGTCGGGGTAGGTCTGGCCGGCGAGATTGGCGTCGGCGGCAACCTGCCAGCCGGAGAGGTAGATCGCCTCCAGGCCGGCGCGGACCTGCTGCACCGCCTGGTTGCCGGTGAGGGCGCCGAGGGCGGGCACGTAGTCACGGGTGTGCAGCAACGCCCACAGCCGATCGGCGCCTCGCCGGGCCAGCGTGTGCTCCTCGACGACCCGGCCACGCAGCCGGATCACGTCGCTCGCCGCATAGCCGCGGCGGACGCCCTGCCAGCGGGGATCGGTGTGCCAGCTCTCGGCCAGCGCCTCGGCGGGCGTGCGGATCGGGCTCTCGGCGGTGGTCATCGCGGATCGGCTCCTATGCATCAAACTCTGCGTCGACTCGTATCGGCCGCTGGTCGGTTGCGAACCGGGGTTGAAACCTACGATCGCGCCCAGGCGCCCGATTCATCAACCGACGGCCTGGCAAGAACAACGATTCTTTCGCTAGTGTCAAGCCGTGCCCGATGGTGACGTGACCCCGATCACGCCCGGTGCGGGGCCGGCCGACCTGCTGTCACTCGGCCGACGAGTGCGGCACCTGCGCCAACGCAAGGGCTGGACGCTGGCCGAGCTCGGCGCCGCCGTCGAGCGCGCGCCGTCGGCGATCTCGCTGATCGAGAACGGCCGGCGCGAACCGCGGCTGTCGCTGCTGCGCACGCTGGCGGCCGTGCTCGGGGTTGACCTGGCCGATCTGCTCGACCCGACCCCGCCGACCAGGCGGGCCGCGCTGGAGGTCGCCGTCGAGCGGGCCCAGCGCGGGCCCGCGTACACCGCCCTCGGCCTGCCGCCGGTCAGCCTCACCCGCCGGCTGCCGACTGACGCGCTGGAGGCACTGTCGGCTCTGCAGACGGCGCTGATCCGCCGGCTGCACGAGCAGGCGGCCACACCGGAAGAGGCGCGCCGGGCCAACCGCGAACTGCGGGCCGACATGCGTGGACGCGACAACTACTACCCCGCGATCGAGCGCGCGGCCGCCGAGGTGCTGGCCACGGTGGGCCACACGTCGGGCCCGCTGTCGCATCACGTCGTCACCGACATTGCCGCCCACCATGGCTTCGCGCTGCATCACGTGCGCGACCTGCCCCAGTCCACCCGATCGGTCACCGACCTGCGCAACCACCGCATCTACCTGCCGCAATCGCTCTCGCCGGGCGGGCGCGACCCTCGCGCCATCGTGCTGCAGGCACTTGGCGCCGTCGTGCTCGGTCACCCCGAGCCGAAGAGCTACGGCGACTTCCTGCGCCAGCGGATCGAGACCAACTATTTCGCTGCCGCACTCCTGCTCCCCGAACGTGCCGCCGTCGAGCTGCTGCAGCGGGCTAAGAACTCGCGCGACCTCGCGGTGGAGGACCTGCGGGACGCGTTCGCGGTGTCGCACGAGGCGGCAGCCCACCGGTTCACCAACCTCGCAAGCCACCACCTGGGCATTCCGGTGCACTTCATGCGGGTACACGAGAACGGCACGCTGTACAAGGCGTACGAGAACGACGGCGTCAACTTCCCCACCGACCCCACCGGCGCCGTCGAGGGCCAGCGGGTGTGCCGCAAGTGGACCGCACGGGCGGTGTTCGCGGTGCCGAACAAGCTCGCGACCTACTTTCAGTACACCGACACGCAGCGGTCGACGTTCTGGTGCGCGGCCAGGGTCGAGGACACTGCCGACGGGCAGTTCTCGGTGACGATCGGCGCGCCGTTCGTTGCGTCGAAGTGGTTCCGCGGGCGCGACACCACGCATCGCGCGACGTCGACCTGCCCCGATCCGACCTGCTGCCGGCGACCCCCAGCCGTGCTGGCCGACCAGTGGTCCGGGCAGGCCATTCCGAGCGCACGTGCGCATTCGCATCTGCTCGCTGCGCTGCCGCCCGGTGCGTTCCCCGGCGTCGACGAGACCGAGCTCTACGACTTCCTGCAACGGCACGCGCCAGCCGCAGGCTGAGCCGCTGCCGATAACGACCGCGCCGGCCCGAGCTAGCGACTTCAGGACGGCACCCGGGTGCGGCTGACCCCACCAACGGTTGGGGGTCTGCCCGGCCTGATCTGTGCTCGCTGCCGCCCGACGATCAGATCATGCTCGATCTGCAGGCAGAGCCGGCATCGGAGGAACGCACCCCCGCTCCGGTAGCGAGGGACGCGGCCGGTCCGTCGTCGTCGGCGGGGCGACGACGGCTGTGGTCGCGCGTGGTGGCCGTCGCCACGACGCTGCTCGCCGCCGGCGCTCTCGCGGCCGTCTGCCTGCAGTGCCGCGACGTCGACCTGGCCGGCACGCTCGCGCACGTGCGGCTGCCGCTCGTCGGGCTCGCGATCTGCTGCATCGGCGCATCGGTGGCGCTCGCGGCCGGCGCGGTGGCGGGGTTCAGCCCGCACCGGCCGCCGCTGCGTCGGGGCATGGCTGCGCAACTCGCCGCGGGTGCGCTGCGGATGCTCGCGCCCTCGGCGATCGGGACCTCAGCGGTCGTGACGCGATATCTGGTGTGCTCGGGAATCCCTACGGCGACGGCGATTGCCGCCGTTGGTGCATCGCAGACCGCACAGCTGTTGATGACGACGGCGATCGTGATCGTCGCCGGTGTCGCGGGCGCCAGCGCGGTGCACATGCTCAACCCAGTCGACACGGCGATCGTGCTCGGCGGCGTAGCGCTGGTGGTCGTCGTCGCGGTCGTCGCGTCCGGACGGTGGGCACCGATGCGCCGCGGTGTGGATCACGCCCGCGCCGGGCTAGCCGACGTCGTCGGTCACATCCGGCAGCGGCCGGCCGTCGTCCTCGGCGGATTCGCCTGCGCGGCGGGGCTTACCGCCACTCACGTGCTGGCCTTCGCGGCGTGTCTCGGCGCGGCCGGAGGCCATGCGTCGATGGCGACGCTCATCGGCGTGTACCTGGCAGCGGCCGCCGCCGGCACGGCGGTGCCTACCCCTGGCGGCACCGGCGCCGTCGAGGCCGCGATGGTGTCGGGGTTGGTCACCGCCGGGGTGCCCACCGGTGTCGCGGCGGCCGCGACGCTGCTCTCGCGGCTCGTCTCGACCTGGCTCCCGGTGCTTCCCGGCGCCGTCGCGCTCGGCTGGCTGCGGCGTCGCGGGCTGCTGTGACGCCGGTGCGTCCTCCGCAAGGGCCAGATCACCCTGCTGATCCGGCCGCCGGAAACGGCCCTGCTACGGGTGCCGATCGGGGCGAGCCGCAGTCTGGCCATCAGGGTCGGATTGAGATCCTGCTTCAGATACCAGGTGACGTTCCAGCCGTCTCCCGGGAGCCGGTCATCGGCATCAGCGGTCTGCCGCCTCGATGTCCTCTTTCATGTTGCGGAAGACGAAACCCCACTCGTCTGCACTGCGTCGGTAGACGGCCGCCGTGACCGACCTCGGGACGTCAATCTGTCCGACGGCGGGATGCTCGATCCCAAGGTAGGGCTTGCCGTCGTCGAAGGCGGTCGGCTTGTTCGTCCAGCCGAAACCTAGAGCATGCACGAAGACCTCTCCGACGAAGCGGATGAACTTGCCGAACATCTCTCGGTTCTCGGGCGTGAGCATGTCCTCTGCGCTAGCGAATCGCCGCAGGAAATCTGCCTCCGCAACGCGAAGACCCTGCTCGGAATACGGGTTCTCGGGCATGCCCTCGACGTCGTACACGAGGAACTCGCACTCGATGAGGTAGTCGTTCATGGCGAGCCACGATTGGAACCCCTCGTCCCGAGAGATCGTCTCGCCGTCGGGCAGGGGGATCGGTTCCTCTGTCATGTTCATCCTATTTGCCGGCAACCGTGAAGTTGAACCTACCGGGATACTTCTGCGAGAGCTCTTGCAGTCTCTCCATCAGCCGTGGATCGAGATCCTTCTTCATGTACCAGGTGACGTTCCAGCCCTTACGCACGGCTTGCTCGTCCTTCGAGATCTGTTCGAGTCCCTCCTTGACCGGTGTGGTGCCGCTCTTCACTTCGATGGCGGTCGGTGGATGCTCTCGGGCGATATCGAACCGTCGACCCAGGTCTTTCAGCGTCAGCTGTTTGGTCCAGCCGCCCTCACCGATCTTGATACCCAGGTCGTCGGCGACCTTGGCTTCGTAGGCGTCGCCGTTGAGCTTGTTCAGGCGCAGCGTGTCGAGCTTCTTCTGCCAGGCGTCGCGGGCGAGGGGCTTGAGGCCGCCGGCTTCCTTGCGCTTGACGTATGCCTGGTAGAGCGCGTCGTCGGTCTTCGACGATTCGGCGGCGGTGGCCAGCCCGTCCTCGGCCATCACCTCCGCGGTCTTGCCGAGTGCCGGCAGCTTCTCGACCAGCGAAGCGGTGATCGCCGACAACCGGGCGCCGAGGATCGCCTTCAGGCTGCGGCAGACGTCGGCGACCTTGGTGACGACGTTGCCGATCGTCTCGGCCACGGTGCCGGCGAGCTCGACGAGATGCGCGATGATGTTGCCCACACGCGTCGCCGTAGCGGCGATCCGGGTCGCTTCGGCGGCCTGCGCGGCCGCCTCGCTGATGCCGGCGGTGAAGAACCCGAGGATCGCTCCGCCCGCCTCGATACCGACGGTCCACTCGACCAGGCTGGTCAACTCGTGCTCCACGTCGCTGTGCGCCGTGTCGATGTATCCGGCAAAGTCCGAGCAGCCCTTCGCGATGCCGTTGCAGGCGTCGGCGACGTCGGTGAGGTGCTGCTGCATCGCATTGCACGTCGTCGTGGCATCGGCCACCTCGGGCGAGCGCTGCGACGAGATCGCTTGCAGCGCCTCGGGGATGAACACGGTGAGGCTGCTGATCGAGGTGGCAACGTTCGACCACGCGCTCGTCGCCGCGCGCAGCTTGTCCTGATGTCCGTTGGGCCAGACATAGCCCACGGCGGATTCGATCAGCCCCCAGCCGTTCGGTGCCGAGCCCGATCCGCCAGCAGCGGAAGGGATGTCGTGGCCGGGAACGGAGGGCCCGCCGACCTGGTAGTTCGTCATGTCCGCGGGGGTCGGCACGCTGCGGGTCGGGTCGGAGGAGCTCTCGGCCAGGCCGTGGTTGAAGCCGGTCTGCTCGAGCATCGCGGCGAGATGCGTCGAGGCGTTGGCGAGGTCGGTGATCCCGCTCGCCGTCGTCTGCGCTGCCTGGTCGTACGACGCCGCCCACTTCGTGCCGCCCGGGTCCGAGCCCGCCATCGCTGCGGTGTCCTGCAGGCCGCTGGTCAGCCGGCTCAGGGACTGCTGCAGGTCGTGCGCGACGTACTGGCCGAAGATCTTGCTCGCGGCACTGAACGTCTCCGGCGCAACGTCGATCGGCGGCATCTCAGAGCCGCCACATCTGCTGGTTCGCCGTCACGGCCGCGCTGTAGTTGCCGTGTGCGGTAGTTGCGATCCGGTGCATGGTGGCCAGAGCGTCGGTCATCTTCGCGGTGCCGTCGCGCCACCGCTCGTGCGCGCTCCAGTGCGCCGTCGCCGCGTCTCCGGTCCACGTCGTGTGCAGCTCGTTCACCTGCGACTCGACGCTGCGCATCGCCATTCGCATCTTGTCCTCGAACGCCTGCAACTGGCTCATCACGGTCTGCAGCTCGTCGAGATCGACGCGGTGGTGCCCGCTCACAGCGCGGCGTCCGACTTCGCGGCGCCGGCCTGCGCGGCGTCGTCGGTGGCCTGGTACTTCTGCCCGCTGACGCCGAGGCGTCGGGCCAGTTCGGTCAGCGCAGCCATCGCCTCGACGGCGCCCTGGTGCCACTGCACCCAGCCCTGCCCGAATCCCGATGCGGCGCCGCCGGTCCAACCGCCGCCGAGCAGGCCCTCGACCTTGCCCGTCAGGCGGGCCAGCTCTGGGTGCAGCTCATCGCCGATGCCCGCGATCGCGCTGCCCCGCGCGTGCAGTTGGGCGGGCGTCGCGTTGAAACTACCCATTGGTACCTCCCGGACTAAAGCCAGGAAAAGCATAAAACAGACATCCAGCGCGCGCAACTGGTCGGTCAGATCGGTGACCGTGATTCGGAGTCAGTGAGTGCGGATCCAGGGCGTGTGCTCCTGTCCGCTGGCATGCGCCTGAGCTGGGCAGACGTCGATGGAGCGGTCCGCCCCGTCCTTCTCAGTCCGCGGGGTCCGTGCCCGTGGGTTAGCAGGGGATTAGCACGAGGGGGTCCGCGGTGGCCGTCCCTCGTGCCCGCAGCGATCGCGCACACGGTCATCCCGACCGGTCGTCGCAGAGGCAGCACCGGTCCCAGTCCCACCCGATCTCCCGGGCGCGCCGGTAGTAAGCCTGCGCCGCCTCGCCATGGTCGCCCGTCTGCTCGCGGTTGAAGTGTCGTCCGACGACCCAGACGCCCACCGCAACGGCGCCGGCAGCGCGGAGTGCCGCGGCGGCACTCTGCGCGTGGGCACCGGTGGTCCATGTGTCATCGAGCAGGAGGACCGACGCTCCGGCTGCCGAGTCGACGGCGAGGTAGCGGTCGCCCCGGGGATCCCGACTCGGCGGCACCCTCGGGTTGGCCGCAAGGAGGCGACGATCCCGCCCTCGCGCTGCTTGACCACCCGCACACCGGCCTCCCTCGCCGGTGCTCGCTGCATCAGGCAGCAGCCCCCACCTCGGGGATGCGAGCAACTCGGCGTGTCCAGATAACAGAGAATTCTGCGATCATCCCGAGGAC
>QHCD01000022.1 GCA_003244255.1 Pseudonocardiales bacterium
GCTCTGCTGCGCGGCGCCCGGATCGGCGACCGGCGGCGTTGTCCTCGTCGTCCATGACATTGTTCGGCGCCCTCCTAGCGGTCGCGTAGCCTGTCCCGGGGCGGATGGCGGATCTGCCTGCCCGGCGAACGGCGAGGTGCAGTACCGGCGATGGACCGTCTGTGCCTCAGTGAACTCGTCGACGTCGCGACCGCGCTCCGGCCACCGTTCGATCCGCGGGAGCTCTCAGCGGGCATCGTGCATCTCGGGCTTGGTGCGTTCCACCGCGCACACCAGGCGGTCTACACCCAGCAGGCGATCGCCGCGACCGGCGAGTTGGGCTGGGGTATCTGCGGTGTGAGCCCGCGCAGCCGTGGCGTGCTCGACCAGCTGGGCCCGCAGGACGGGCTGTACACCGTGCTCACCAGATCCGCCGACGAGACCCGCGCCGAGATCGTGGGAGCGATCCGGGAGGTGCTCTGTTGCGCCGACGACCCTTCGCCTGTCCTGCAACGGATCGGCGCCGCGCCGACCTGCGTCGTGACGGCGACGGTGACCGAGAAGGGGTACCGCATGCGAGGCGGTCGCCTCGACGTCGACGACCCGGAGATCGCCGCAGATCTCGCCGGCCGAGCGCCGCGCACCGTCGTCGGTGTTCTCGCCGGCGGTCTGCTCGCGCGGATGCAGGCGGACGCCGGCCCGATCAGTGTCCTTTGCTGCGACAACATTCCGGGCAACGGCGTCGTGCTCGCCAGGCTGGTCGACGACTTCGCCGAGCACCTCCCGCGCAGCGATGTGCTGCGTTCGTGGATCCGCAAGCAGGTGCGGTTCCCATCGACCATGGTCGACCGGATCGTGCCGGCGACCACAGACGGCGACCGGGACGACGTAGCCCGGCTGATCGGTTTGCGAGACGACGGCGCCGTGGTGGCCGAACCGTTCACGCAGTGGGTGATCGAGGACGACTTCGCCGCCGACCGGCCGCGGTGGGAGCGGGCCGGGGCGACCATGACCGCCGACGTCCAGCCGTATGAGGAGATCAAGCTCCGGCTGCTGAACGGCAGCCACTCCGCGCTCGCCTACCTCGGCGCCCTCGCGGGCGCGGAGTCGATCGCCGACGCGATGGCGATCGGTGAGATCGGCGAGCTCGTCGACCGCCTGATGCGCGAGGAGATGGCGCGGACGCTCACGATTCCGGACGGCTTCGATCTCGACGCTTACATCGCGTCGCTGCAGAGCAGGTTCACCAATCCGGCGCTGCGTCATTCGACTCTGCAGGTGGCGATGGACGGCAGCCAGAAGATCCCGCAGCGCTGGCTACCAGCTGTCCAGTCGTTGCTGCAGCACGGCCGCGAACCGAGACTGCTCGCCGTCGCGATCGCCGGCTGGATGCGGTTCGTCAGCCATCGCCGATCCGACGTCGGGCGCCCGCTACCGCTGGCGGACCCGATGGCTGCGACGATCGCCGAGCACGTCGCGGAGACGAGCTCACCGCGCGGCCTGCGCGACTCCCTGCTCGGCATCGTGCCGGTCTTCGGCGCCGGCCTGCGCGACGACGCGCTCGTGTGCGCCCTGGTGGACGAGGCACTCGAGCAGCTGACCAGCCGACCCGTGCGCGCGGCGCTGCGTTCGCTGCTCCGCTGACCCCGCCTCCCTCGCCGCGGCAGGAGCCTGATTCCCCGACCGACGACGAAACAAGCCGGTGCCCCTTACCCTGAACCTGATGTCCCCGTCGCAACGTCGCGACCCGCTGGCCGACCGGTCGCTGCACCGGCCGGCGCGGTCGCGACTGCCGCTGAACCATCCCGCGCACGACGACATCCTGGCCGAACATTCGGCCGCCCTTACCGACGGCGCGTGCGGCTACATCGACCCGGTGTCCGGGCTGTTCGTCCTTACTGCCGCGTTTCTGGTCGACCGCGGCTGGTGCTGCGGGCGCGGTTGCCGGCACTGCCCCTATGTCGGCGACGACTGACACGCGGGTTGCTCGCGTAGGGTGACCGTCGTGCCAGAACCAGCACTTCGATCGGCCGATCACCCGGCATGAGACTGGCGTGGCTGCAGCCGGAGGATCTGATCGCGCACGAGCTGGTGCAGTGCCGCGACGAGGGCATCGACGTCGAAGACATCGGGGCACGGTGGACGGCGTCCGGCGGCGATCGCACGCCGGGCCGGCTCGGCTTCGGAGGCCCACTGCAGCTTCGGCCGCTCGCGCAAACGCTCCTGGCCGAACTCGCCGATCGCACCGCCGCGCGCGGACCCTCCGCCGACGAACCAGATGACCTCGCCGCCATCGAGGCGCAGTGGTCGCGACAACCGGTGTTGCCAGCGGCCGACGACGTCGCGGTCGGCGATCGGGTGCACGGCGGCTGGCTCGGCCGCGCGGCCGGGTGCCTGCTCGGCAAGCCGGTGGAGAAGATGCCGCGCGATGGCATCCGAGCGATCGCCGAATCCGCCGGCAACTGGCCGATTCGTGCCTACTTCAGCGCCGCCGGGTGCTCGGACGACGTCGCCGCACGTTGGCTGTGGAACCGACGCAGCGCCTCGACCAGCCTGGCCGAGAACATCGACGGCATGCCGGAGGACGACGACCTCAACTACACGATGCTGGCGCTGGACCTGATGGAGCGGCTCGGAGCTTGGCTGTCGACCTCCGACGTCGCGATCGCATGGCTCGACTCGCTGCCGGCCGGCCGCGTGTTCACAGCCGAGCGGGTGGTCTATCGCAACCTGCTCGACGGCGTCGACGAGCTCGACGCCGCGCGGATGTGCAATCCGTTCCGGGAATGGATTGGCGCGCTGATCCGCACC
Organism: Pseudonocardiales bacterium; assembly: GCA_003244255.1. GTDB lineage: Bacteria > Actinomycetota > Actinomycetes > Mycobacteriales > QHCD01 > QHCD01. The sequence goes on from QHCD01000022.1 coordinate 2,791, forward strand.
GACGCCTACGGCTGGGCGTTTGCTGGTGACCCGCGCGCGGCCGCCCGGTTGGCTCATGTCGATGCGCGGCTGAGCCACACCCGCAACGGGATCTACGGCGCGATGTTCGTCGCGGCCATGGCCGCGGCAGCCGTCGTCGCCGACGACGTAGGCGAAGTGTTGGAAGCGGGGCTGGCCGTGGTGCCGCCCCGCAGCCGACTTGTTCGGGCGGTGCGCCGCGGGATGGCGATCGCCGAGAGCGGCACCGGTCTCGACGCCGCACTCGACCAGCTGGATGCCGAGTTCGGTGAGATGCACTGGGTGCACGTGCTGAACAACGCGGCCGTGATCGGCTATGCGCTCTCGCTGCCGGGCGGGGACTTCGCTGCCGCGATCGGCACGGCCGTCGCCGCCGGCTGGGACACCGATTCGACCGCTGCCACGGTCGGCGGTGTGATCGGCGCCCTGCGCGGCGCCACCGCCCTGCCCGCCGCGTGGACCGCGCCGCTGCACAACCGGATCGCCACCAGCCTGCCCGGCTTCGACGGTTCGGCACTCGACGATCTGGCCCGCCGGACGGTCACGGTCGGTCGCCGGCTGCGAGCCGGCCGCTGACGTGGCTGCCACGGACGTGGTGGTCGTCGGCAGCGCGAACGCCGACCTGATCCTCTCCGTCGATCGCACACCGCGCCCCGGCGAGACGGTGCTCGCACTGGGCGACGCATGCCGGTCGGCCGGCGGGAAGGGCCTCAACCAGGCGGTCGCCGCTGCCCGCGCGGGCGCGACAACGGCACTTGTCGGCGCCGTCGGCGACGACGACGCCGGACGCATGCTGCGTGCGGTCTTGCATGGGTCCACTGTGGACACCGCGTGCCTGCGAACGGCCGATCTGCCCACCGGGCTGGCTGTGATCACCGTCGCGGCCGACGGCGAGAACAGCATCGTCGTGGTCGCCGGCGCGAATTCGGGGTTGACCGAGCTCACCGACGCGGACCTGGAGGCGGTGACCCGAGCGCATGTGCTACTCGGCCAGCTGGAGATCCCCGTCGAGACGTTCGGTGTCGCAGCGGCTGCCGCGCGGAGCAACGGCTGCATGGTGTTGCTCAATGCCGCGCCTGCGCGCGAGCTTCCGGATTCGATCTGGCCGCTCGTCGACGTCCTGATCGTCAACGAGCCCGAGGCGGCCGAGATCGCGCACGGTCGCGATCTGCTCGAGCTGGTCCCCGCCGTCGTCACGACCCTCGGAGCTGCCGGTGCCCGATACACCTCCCGCAACCACGACGACATCGATGTACCGGCACTGCGTGCTCGCGCCGTCGACACGACCGGCGCCGGCGACACGTTCTGCGGAGTCTTCGCCGCGTCGCTGGCGCTCGATATGCCTATCCTTCCGGCCATGCAGCGGGCCGCCGCCGCAGCGGCGGCGGCGGTCGAGCGGCCGGGCGCGGTGCCGTCGATACCGACGCGGGATGAGATCGAGCACCGGTTGCGTGAGGCCGGCCGATGACCGGCGTCGAATCGGCGGCGCGAGACCAATGCCCGCTGCCGACGTCGGAACTCGGTTGCTACGCCTGAAGCACTTCGCCAAGGATGACGGCGATGGGCGCAACGAAGATGCATGCCGACGAGATCGAGACCGACGTCGCGCTCGTGCGTCGCCTGCTCGCGGCGCAGTTCCCGCAATGGGCCGATCTGCCGATCGATGCATTCGCGTCGTACGGGACCGATCACGACATCTATCGGCTCGGTGACCACCTGGCCGCTCGGCTGCCGCGAATCGGCTGGGCGAGCAGGCAGGCGGCGATAGAGGCGGAGTGGCTGCCGAAGCTCGCGCCGCACCTGCCGCTCGCGGTTCCGGTGCAGCTGGCGATGGGGCGTCCGGGCGAGAGCTATCCCTTCGACTGGTCGGTATGCGAGTGGTTGCCCGGCGAGAACGCCAACGGCACGATCGACGATCTGGATCGGGCGGCCGTCGATCTCGCCGCGTTCGTCAACGCGCTGCGCCGGGTGGACACCATCGGTGCACATCGGCGTCCCCTTCATGGCCGTGGCGGACCGCTCGCGGAAGGCGACGAGCAGGTCCGTCGATCGATCGCGGCGCTCGGCGAGGAGATCAACGGCGATGCCGCCCTGCGCTCCTGGGAGGAGTCGCGGGGCGCCTCGGCATGGGACGGGCCGGAGGTCTGGGTGCACGGCGACTTGCTGCCGGGCAACCTACTCGTCGTCGACGGCCGCCTGTCGGCGGTCATCGACTTCGGTGGCATCAACGTCGGCGATCCCGCGTGTGATCTGCAGCCTGCATGGAACGTGCTCGCAGGTCAGGCGCGGGCGCGGTTCCGATCCGTACTCGAGGTCGACGATGCGTCGTGGTTGCGTGGGCGCGGGTGGGCGCTCTACCAGGCAGTGTCGGCGCTGGCGTACTACTGGGACACCAACCCCGGCATGATCGCCCAGGCGGCCCACGGTCTGCGGCAGGTCCTCGCCGACAGCTCACCCTGAGCGGGACAACGCGCCGGGCGCGAGGAACGACAGCACGCGGTCCCAGCGCCGCATCACCAGCAGGTGGCCGGCGTTCGGCGACGTCTCCAGCCGCGAGTCGGGCAACCGCCGCTGATACCAGCGGCCGTGCGCAGTGGTGAGGATCGGATCGGCCGCGCCGTAAAGCAGCAGTGTCTTCGCCGCGACGTCGGCGGGCTCGAATCCCCACGGGTGCAGGCAGTAGCCGAGGATGTCGGCAGCCGATCCGGCGGCACCCTGGGCGTGAGCAAGCTCGAGCATCGCCTCGAGCCGCTCGAGCGCGCCGGGCACGGCCAGGTCGTCGTCATCGGCCCCGCCGCTGCCGAGCGAAGCCAGCCGGCTGGCGGGGCTGTCCGGCTGCTGACCGAGCATCCCCACGAGCGTCGCCTGCGCCTCGTCGGCCGGCAGTTCGCGCATCGCCTCCAGGGCCTTCGCATACTCCTCGGGAATCCAGGGCACCTCGTCGTTCGGCGCGGGCGTGGCGACGACGACGACGCGCTCGACCAGCTCCGGATGCCGCGCGGCCAGCGCCAGCGCGACCCGGCCGCCAGCCGACCAGCCGACGGCGCCAACGCGCGTGACGCCGACCTCGGCCAGCACCGTGGCGATGTCGTCGGCGGCGCTCCCGACCGTGGCGGGCCCCCCGCTACGCAGACTCGATCGGCCATAGCCGGGCCGATCGACGCCGAGCAGCCGCACCCCGCGCCGGGCGGTCTGCTCCGGGTCGGGATCAAGCGCACCCCCGCCCGGAGCGGGATGGCAGAACACGACGACCCGGTCCGGGTCGCCGTTGGTGATCCAGCGGGCCGCGACCGTGCGCCCGTCGACACGCACCGCGATGTCGGTCATGCCGCCATCCTGGCGCGCGGGACCGACAGAATCCTCAGCGGTAGCAGTAGGAATCCGAGGACGCGTCGCCGCCCTGTAGGCGCACCTGGTGCACGCGCAGGCCGCGGAAGTCCTCGCCGTGCGGGAAGAACCGCTTGTCGAGGCTGATGCCGCCACCGGGATCGACGTCGAGCTTGGCCATCCACGCTCCGACGCCGGCGGGATAGAACTGGTCGTCCCAGGCGCCGTAGAGGGAGTTGGTGAAGAACACCCGGCGGCCGTCGCGGCTCACCTCGACCATCTGCGGTCCACCGGCGAGCGGGAGATCAGGCGCGGCCGGGTGCGCAGCGTTCGACCCGATCCCGCCGATCCGCACCGAGCCGGTCTCCTTGGGGTGCGCCGGATCGCTGACGTCGTACTGCTTCATCTCACCGGTCGCCCAGCAGGAGACGTAGAGGAACTTGTCGTCGACGGAGAGGTCGATGTCGGTGATGATCGGCGGGATCGCGCCGAACGGCTGCAGCAGCGGCGGCAGGTCGACGCCGTCGGCCGGCTCGGCCGGGATCGAGATGACCTTCTCCACCGCCCACCGGTCGCCGTCGCGGAACCAGCGCCACACCGATCCGGAGAGGTCCTCGGTGCTGACGACGACGCCGAGGAAACCCCACGTGGCGTCGGGGTCGTGCGAGGGCCGCACCTCCAGGGCCATCTGGTGCTGCTCGCCGAGGTCGACACGCTGCAGGTGCCTGCCCTCGGCCAGATCCCAGAAGTGCAGCGCGTGACCGTACTTGTGGCCGAGCAGCAGCTCGCCGTTCACGCCGTCCTCGATCATCGACGGCGTGCCCCACTCGCTGGTGATCAGCGTGTTCTGGTTCAGATGCCACCACGCGTCGTAGGCCAGCTCCTGCGGGCCGCGATCGGTCTCCCACGCGCGGATGACGTCGAAGGTGTTGTGGTCGAGCAGCGCGATGCCGCCGGGCCCGCCCCCGTCGCCCGAGCCGTTTCCGAGGCAGGTCATGAAGATGCCGTCGGGCCCGCAGTGCAGGGTGTGGGGTCGCGAGTAGCCGGCCTTTGCGGCCAGCTCGTCGGCGTCGATCGTCTTCCGGAGCGTCGGCTGCGCAGGGTCGGGGTGGGTGTCGAAGACATAGATCTGCGAGGACCGAAGGCCCGGCACCAGCAGGTAGCGCCGGGCGAGTCCGTTCATGTCGTGGCCCTCGTGCATCAGGGCGCTGCTGCAGGCGTTCCAGCCGAAGTGGTGCAGCTCGTCGCCGCGGCCCGGCGTGTCCTGCCAGCCGACGACCTGGCCGTAGGAGTCCGACGCCTCGTCGACGTCGACGACGGTCAGCGCGTCGGGTCTCTCACCGGCCCGGTCGAAGGCGACGACGTAGGCCAGCTCCTCGCGCGGGGCTTCGGCGGCCTCGCGGGCACTGCGGTAGAAGGTCGGGTCCATCGTGGGGGCGCTCATGGTTCCAACCTAATCTCAAGGCCTTACCGGCCGACAAGATCCGCCGGCGCCATACGCTCGCCGGATGACGACCCCCTCCGAGGCGCTCGAGCTGGCGTCGTGGCGGCGGGCGGTCGCCGAGCTCTACGCACAGGTGCGCGCAAGCGCAGAGCCAGCAGCGGCCCACGAGCGGTGGCGACTGCGCCGCGACGAACTCTTCACGACCCATCCGCAGAGCCCACTAGAAGGCACAGATCCGTTACGCCGCAGTGGTTTGCCATACTGGCCCTACGATCCGTCGTTGCGGTTGACGGCGCCGCTCATGCCGCCGGAGAAGCCGGACGAGTGCCGGATAGAGACCTCTGGCGACGGCGTCATCACGATGCGGCTGATCGGATCGGTCACGCTGCCGGACCCGATCGAGCGCACCGTGGACGTGTGGTGGCTGCACCAGTACGCCGGCGGAGTCTTCCTGCCGCTGCGCGACGCGACGGCCGGCCGGGAGAGCTACGGTGCCGGCCGCTACCTGCTCGACACCGCGAAGGGTGCCGATCTCGGCGCCACGCACGGCTCGCTCACCCTCGACCTGAACTTCCTCTACCACCCGTCCTGCCGGTACAACCCGCGGTGGGAGTGCCCGCTCGCGCCGGCCGGCGACACGATCGACGTCCGGGTCGAGGCGGGCGAGCGACTCTGACCGGCAAGGGCGTAGGGTCCGCGCTGTGGTCCGGCCGCTCACATCCAAGCTGAGCCGCAGACCGGTCAAGAAGTACTCCGCCGTCAACATCCTGCGCCAAGGCATCACCCGCGCACCGTGGGCGCCGGTCCTGGTGCCGCACGAGCTGCGCGGGCGCTACGACGTCGTCATCATCGGCGGCGGTGTGCACGGCCTGGCAACGGCCCACTACCTGGCGAGCAATCACGGCATCACCGACGTCGCGGTGCTGGACAAGAGCTACATCGGGTCGGGCGGATCTGGCCGCAACACAGCGATCCTGCGGTCGAACTACCTCACGCCCGAGGGCGTGCGGTTCTACGACCGGTCGATGGAGCTCTACCGCAACCTCGCGGCCGACCTGAACTTCAACGTGATGTTCGCCAAGCGCGGTCACCTGACGCTGGCCCACAACGACGGCTCGCTGCGAACCATGCGATGGCGGGCCGAGGTCAACAAGTTGCAGGGGGTCGACTCCGAGGTCGTCGGGCCCGCGGAGATCAAGAAGCTGGTGCCCTACATGGACACCAGCGAGCACGCCCGTTATCCGATCCTCGGGGCGCTCTATCACCCCCCCGGCGGGATCATCCGGCACGACGCCGTCGTGTGGGGATACGCCCGCCAGGTCAGCGCCCGCGGTGTGCACATCCACCAGGACACCGAGGTGCGGGGCATCGACGTCGCCGGCGGGAAGGTCACCGGCGTGCGGACGAACCGTGGGGACGTCGCCGCCGGCACGGTGCTCAACTGCACGGCCGGCTGGTCGAGCCTGATCTCGGAGATGGCCGGCGTCTCGATGCCGGTCGAGACGTTCCCGCTGCAGGCCGCCGTCACCGAACCGGTGCGGCCGTTCCTCGACGCCGTCGTCGTCTCGGCCAGCCTGCATGTCTACGTCAGCCAGACCGACCGCGGCGAGCTGGTATTCGGCGCCAGCGTCGACCCGTTCGGTTCGTACTCGATGCGCGGCTCGCTGGAGTTCATCGAGGGCCTCGCCGGACACGTACTCGAGCTGATGCCGTCGCTGGCGAAACTCCGCTTGTTGCGGTCGTGGGCCGGGCTGTGTGACATGACGCCGGACTTCTCCCCGATCATGGGCGAGACACCGGTCCAGGGATTTCTGATCGACGTGGGCTGGGGAACCTACGGCTTCAAGGCCGGGCCGGTTTCCGGTGAGGCAATGGCAGAACTCGTCGCTACCGGCAAGACGCCGGAGATCATCGCGCCGTTCGACCTGGCGCGGTTCACCGACGACCGGCTGATGGGCGAGAAGGGTGCGGCCTCCGTTGGACACTAGCGGTCTGGCTGGGACCCACGCATGATGCTGCTGCCCTGCCCGTGGTGCGGACCTCGCAACGTCACCGAATTCGCCTACCGGGGCGAGAACATCGCCCGCCCGGATCCGAACACCGCCGACAAGGCGACCTGGCGCGACTACCTCTATTATCGATCGAACCGCGCCGGCTGGGAGCGCGAGGGCTGGTTTCACCGGGCCGGTTGCCGCCAGTTCTTCTCGATCGAACGCAACCGGACGACGAACGAGACCCGGGGAGTCGGAACGCCCGACGGTGCCGGCGATGCGGCACACAGCGGGGACTCGCGATGACGGCGCCGATGCGACTGCCGAGCCAGCCGGGCGAGGTGATCGACCGGACCGTCCCGCTCATGTTCGGCTGGAACGGCAGGGCCGCGAGTGGCTACGCCGGCGACACGATCACCTCCGCACTGGCCGCGTCCGGAGAGCGGGTGTTCTCCCGCAGCTTCAAGTACCACCGCCCCCGCGGTATCCTGACGGCGGCATTCGACGATCCCGGCTGCACGGTCCAGGTAGGCGATGAGCCGAACGTGCGGGCGGCGCACCGCCGGCTCGCCGCCGGCATGGACGTGCGGGCCGAGAACGCCTGGCCGTCACTGAAATACGACGTCAAGGCCGCAAACCAGCTGGTCGGGCGCTTCCTCGGCGCGGGCTTCTACTACAAGACGTTCATCTCCCCGCAGCGGCTGTGGCCCGCGTACGAGTCTGTGCTGCGCCGGTTCTCCGCCGGAGGCAGCATGTCGGTCGACGCGCGACGCGGCGACTACGACAAGCGGTACGTGCACGTAGACGTGCTGGTCGCCGGCGGCGGGCCAGCGGGCATGGCAGCCGCGCTCGCGGCCGCGGACGCCGGCGCGTCGGTGCTGCTCGTCGAGCAGGAGTACGACCTCGGCGGGCATCTGCGATACGGCGGCGCGGCCGAACTCGCCACGCTGCGGGAGTTGCGCGATCGGGTTGCCGCCGCGGACGCGATCGAGGTGCTCACCGACTCCGTCGCGATCGGCCGCTACGAGGACAACTGGATCGCCGTCATGCAGCGAACCGCGGCCGGGGTGGCCGAGCGGCTGGTCAAGGCGCGGGCCCGCAGCCTGGTCGTCGCACCCGGACTGATCGAACGTCCGTACGTCTTCGCCGGCAACGACCTGCCCGGTGTCATGCTCTCCACCGGTGTCCGGCGGCTGATCAACCTCTACGCCGTCAAGCCGGGCCTGCGCGCGGCCGCCTTCATCGCGAACGAGGCTGGCGATGCCGCGGTCGAGGACCTGCGGCGAGCGGGTGTGCAGATCGCACACGTCGCCGATGCCCGGCGCGGCACCGGCCTGGTGCACGCGACCGGTCGTGGCGGGCTTCGCTCGGTGCGGTTCAGCGACCGCACCGTTGAGGCCGACCTGCTGGTCACCGCCGTCGGCTGGACCGCGCCGACCGCGCTGGCCTCGATGGCTGGTGACCGACCGGAGTTCGACCCCGGCGCGGCACGGTTCTTCCCCACCGTCGCGGAACTTCCGGGCGGCATCTACTGCACCGGAGGGCTTGCCGGCGACGGCAGTCTCGACGAGCTGGTCGGACACGCCACCGCCGTCGGGCGGGCGGCCGCGACCCGATCGAGGGTGGGCGTCGCGCCGCTGCCCCACGACCCGCATCCGGCGCTGTTCCACGGCCCCACCGATGGGTTCGTCGACTTGTGCGAGGACGTCACCTCGAAGGATCTGGCGACGGCGGTGGCCGAGGGCTACGACGGCGCCGAGCTCGCCAAGCGCTACACGACGTCGACCATGGGCCCGACCCAGGGCAAGCTCGAGGTGGTCAACACGATCGCGATGATCGCCGAACTCACCGGCCGCGGCATCGCCGAGACCGGCACCACGACGTGGCGCCCGCCGTACGCACCGGTGACCCTCGGCGCGCTCGCCGGCCGCACCTTCGAACCGGTGCGCTACTCGCCGATGCAGCCGTGGCACTCCGCGCACGGCGCGAAGCCGCTGGTCGCCGGTGCATGGATCCGGCCGGACCACTACGGCGATCCCGCCGCCGAGGTGCGAGCCGTCCGCAGTGGTGTGGGCATCATCGACGTCACGCCCATCGGCAAGCTCGACCTGCAGGGACCCGACGTTGCGAAGCTGCTGAACCTGCTCTACGTCAACAAGTGGTCCAAGCTCGGCATCGGCCGGGTCCGCTACGGCGCGATGTGTGCCGATGACGGCGTCGTCTTCGACGACGGCGTGACCGGCCGGCTGGCCGAGGACCACTACCTGATGAGCACCACGTCTTCCGGGGCGGCAGCGGTGTGGGAGTGGGTCGAGAACTGGCTGCAGACCGAGCATCCCGAATGGGCCGTGCACGTCACGCCGGTGACGACGTCGTACGCGAGCATCAACGTCGCGGGACCGAAGTCGCGCGAGCTGATCGCGCGGGTGACCGATGTCGATCTCTCGCCTGACGACTTCGGCTACATGCACGTGCGTACGGGCCGGGTCGCCGGCGTCGAGGATTCGGTGCTGTGGCGGATCGGCTTCACCGGCGAGCTCTCCTACGAGCTACACGTTCCGGGCGCATTCGGCCTGCACGTATGGGAAACGCTGCTGCGCGAGGGCGCGGACCTCGGCGTCCGGGCCTTCGGCGTCGAGGCGCAGCGCATCCTTCGGCTGGAGAAGGGCCATCTCATCGTCGGGCAGGACACCGACGGCCTGACCAGGGGCTTCAGCGCGGGCCTCGACTGGGCAATCAAGCTCGACAAGGACGACTTCGTCGGCAAGCCCGAGCTGGTGTGGCAGGGCGAGCGGTCGGATCACCCGCGGCTGGTGGGGCTCGCGACCGTGGATCCGCAGCTTGTCCCGCCCGAGGCGAGTCAGATCGTGGCCGGCGGCGAGATCGTCGGCCGGGTCACGTCGAGCCGGATGTCCCCGACGCTGCGCCGCTCGGTGTGTCTCGCCCAGCTGGCCGACCGGCTGGCGCGGCCGGGAACGACGGTAAACGTCAGGCTGCCCGACGGCCGCACGATCCAGGCACGGGTGACCGACGGCCTGGCCGCCGTGGATCCGGACGGGAAGCGGATGCGTGTCTGAGCCCGACAAGAAACCCTTGGCGCGCAGCCCGATCGCGCCGGCACTGCCGGTGCGCGTCGTCGACGGCTGGGAGGTGAGCGCGGCACGATCGGCGGCACCGCTGACGCTCACCGACGTCACGCCGCTTGCCAAGGTGTCGGTGAAGGCGTCGGCCCGCGGCCCCGCCGAGACGACGATCGGCGTTCGGTTCGGACGCGCGAGACGGATCGACGCCGGCGACCTGGTGGTCGGGTCCGGCCCCGGCGAATGGCTCGTCATCGGCGGCATCGGTAGCGCGCCCGCGATGACCGAGCACTGGCGCGCGACCACTGCCGGCGCGGGCGAGCTGGTCACGGTGCTCGACCTCACCCACGGGCGGGCCATGCTGCGGCTCACCGGCGCGCACGCGGCCGACGCGCTGTCGACGATCTGCGCGATCGACCTGCGCGATTCCGTAACGCCCGACGGCACCGCTTTCCGGTCGTCGATGGCCGCACTGGTCACCGACGTCGTCCGCGACGACGTCGGCGGCGTGCGGTCCTACCTGCTGCACTGCGAGCGCTCCTCCGGGCAGTACCTGTTCGACGCCGTCCTGCAGGCCGGCGCGGCCTTCGGCGTCGAGGTTTGCGGCCTGACAACGTAGAATAGGCGGCAAGGAAACGCCATTGCCGCTGCGGCAATGGTTCGGTTCAAGCGCCGAGGTGTTCAACGCCATGCCCCTTGCCAACAGCCGCTATGTCGTCGTCGGGGCCGGCATCCACGGCCTGTCCACCGCCTGGCATCTCGCCCGCGAGCTCGCGACGTCCGGCCGGGGCGACGGTTCCGACGTACTCGTCATCGACAAGGCCGACGTCGGCGCCGGCGCCTCGGGCATCGCCTGTGGCGTGATCCGCAACAACTACTTCCAGCCGGCGATGCGCGAGCTGATGGCGCACTCGGTGTCGGTGTGGGAGTCCGATCCCGCGGCGTTCTCCTACCATCCGGTCGGCTACGTCCAGCTCGGACCGGAATCGATGCACGCCGACGTCGTCGGAATCCACACCGAGCAGCGGGCCATCGGCTACGAGTCGACCCTGGTCGAAGGCGCCGACGCGTGCACTGCCTATATGCGTGGAATGTTCGACGACTGGCAGGCTGCCGGCATCGAGGTCGTGCTGCACGAGAAGCCCGGCGGCTACGCGAACAACCACGCCTCGCTGCGCGGCCTGCGCGCCAAGGCCGAGGCGGCTGGCGTGCGCATCGAGACCGGCGTGACCCTCACCGGCGTCGTCATGGACGGCGGCGCGGTGACGGCGCTGCAGACCGACCAGGGCACCGTGCGCTGCGACGAGGTGGTGTTCGCACTCGGACCCTGGATCCGCGATGCGTGGGCGATGCTTGACCTGTCCGACCGCATCGACGTCACCGGTCCCGACGGCGTCACGCACGCCGACCGTCCGATGTGGACGTACTGGGCGCTGCAGGAAGGGACGCTCGGCGTCGATCCCGGAGCGTTCCGCGACAACGCCGGCAACCAGCCGCCCGTCATCCACATCGACACCGATGCGCCGCTGATCGACGACATGAGCGGCGAGCTGCTCACCGACCAGCTGTGGGGCATCTACTACAAGCCGGACTTCAACTTCGGCGGCGTTCAGGGAGGGGCGGCACCGGTGCGGGTCGTGCGACCGGCGGGCGAGGTGGCGGTCGACCCGTACGGCCCGCAGAGCCCGGAGTTCGTCGTCGACGACTCATTCGTTCGGCTCTTCACCTCGGCGCTGGCTCATTGCCACAAGCGATTCGAGGGCCAGCGCCCGCTCTACAAGGACGAGCCGTCCGGTGGCATCGGCGCGTTCACCCCCGACAGCTTCCCGGTATTCGACCGGTTCCGGCAGAACGCCTACGTGATCGCCGACTCCAACCACGGCTACAAGATGATCGGCGTCGGCGCACTGGTGGCGAAGGAGCTGATCGGAGCGCAGCAGCGGCTGCTCGAGCCGTTCCGGATCGCCCGGTATGCGACCGGCAAGCTGCACCCGCAGAGCCACTCGCCGTTCCCGTGGAGCTGAGCCGGCCTCTCCGGCTCTTCCACGTCTGCGCATGTCGGCCGTCAGCTTCGGGAGGGCGCGGTCGATTGGCAACCAGGTGGTCTGTGAGTACAGTTCTGCTCGCCTCGGCGCCTCGGCGCCTGGGCGGCGTGAGTCAGGGAAGCCGGTGTGAACCCGGCGCTGTCCCGCAACGGTGATGCCCTTCGGGGATGAGACCGACCACCTGAGCTACGTCGAGCGGCTGTCCTCGGAGGAAGGGCGGTTCGTTTCGACACTCCGTTGGGTGTCGTGGCGGGCGCACTTCGTCCTCCCGATCCTGACGGAGGATGATCATGCTGACGACGTTTCGTCGGTCCCGGTTTGTCGTTATTGGCCTGCTGGCCGCGTTCACGTTGGCCGCTTGTGGCGGGAGTTCGTCGCCGCGGCAAGCCGGAGCTCGCTCGCCATCCGGAGGTGACGCGTCATCCGGCTTCCCGGTGACGGTGCACAGCGCCGAGGGGCCGGTCGTAGTTCGATCGCGTCCGACGGCGATCGTGTCGTTGTCTCCGACGGCGACCGAGATGGCGTATGCGATTGGCGCCGGCAGCCAGGTCAAGGCGGTGGACAAGTACTCGGACTATCCACCGGGGACACCGCAGACGAAGCTGTCGTCGTCCAACCTGAACGTCGAGTCGGTGATCGCGCTCAAACCGGACCTGGTGGTCGTTGGCGACGTCCAGGGGGGGTTGAAGCAGCGCCTGGCGGCGCTCTCGATCCCGGTGCTGGTGTTGCCGGCGGCGCAGAAACTCGATGACGTCTACACGCAGATGAGCGAGCTCGGTCAGGCCACCGGGCACATCCCCCAAGCGACGAGCCGGGAGCGGTCGATCCGAACCCGGTTGCAGCGCATCGTCGCCTCGGTGCCACATCGGGGGACGCCGGCGACCTACTACTACGAGCTCACGCCGGACTACTACAGCGTCACCTCGGACACGTTCATCGGGCACCTGTTCGCACTGCTCGGCATGAAGAGCATCGCGGACAGCGCAGCAGGCGCAGCCAAGAGCGGCGGCTACCCGCAGTTGTCGGCAGAGTACGTCGTCAAGGCGGACCCGGGCTTCATCTTCCTCGCCGACACCGTCTGCTGCCGGCAGAGCGTTACGACCATCGCCGGCCGACCGGGATGGTCGACGATGCGAGCCGTCCGGCTGCATCACATTGTGCCGCTCAACGACGACATCGCTTCTCGTTGGGGTCCACGCATTGTGGTGTTGCTGCAGCAGGCGGCGAATGCATTGACGGGACGCAGCAGCTGAGATGGCGGCGTTGCCAGGGACTCGCCCGCGAGCGCAGCGATCCGACCGTACCGACCCAAGGACGGCCGTCGAGCTGGCGCCGCCGCGACTAGTTCGCGCGTTGATTCCGGCCTGCCTGTTGCTCGTCGCCGCGGCCGCCCTGGGCGTCGCCGTCGGCTCGTCGCACCTGTCGCTGCTGACGTTGTGGCATACGGTCGCGGGTCACATCCCGCTGCTGCCGCATCGAGCGGTGGACCCGGTCGACGCGGCTATCTTCTGGCAGATCCGGCTGCCTCGGGTCGTTCTGGCGGCGATCGTCGGCGCGATGCTGGCCGGTGGCGGCGCGACCTATCAAGGGGTGTTCCGAAATCCGCTGGCAGACCCTTACCTGCTCGGCGTCGCTGCTGGCGGCGGGCTGGGCGCAACGATCGTCATCGTCTCCGGCGGGCCGGCCGGGCTGTTGCCTGTGGCAGCGTTCACCGGGGCGGTGCTGGCGGTCGCGTTGACCTACGCCTTGGGCCGCACCGCCCGCTGGGACACCGGCGGCGGAACGGTCGGGATCGGCAACACGCCGATCGTGCTGGCGGGAGTCGCGATTGCCGCGTTGTTCACCGCGGCCCAGACCTACCTGCAGCAGCAGCACGTGACCACGATCCAAACGGTCTACGGCTGGATCCTCGGCCAGCTCACGTTGGCGTCGTGGTCCGACGTCACGGTGGTGCTGCCGTACGTGATCGTGGCCGCGGTCGTGCTGCTCGCTTGCGCCCGCCGACTGGACGTGCTGCGTGTCGGCGAGGAAGAGGCGAGCACGCTGGGAATCGACCCGGCCCGGCTGCGGCTGCTGCTGATCGCGGCGGCCACGCTGGGCACCGCTGCCGCGGTCGCGGTCAGCGGGTTGATCGGTTTCGTCGGAATCATCGTGCCGCACACGGTCCGGCTCACTACCAGCTCCAGCTACCGGGTGCTGCTGCCGGTGTCGATGATCGTGGGCGCGGCGTTCCTGATCCTGGCCGACGTCGCCGCCCGCACCCTGCAGGCGCCGGCGGAGATTCCGCTGGGCGTCGTGACAGCTACGGTCGGCGCCCCGTTCTTCCTGTTCGTGCTGCGGTCCCGGCGCGCCCGAGAGGCGCTGTCGTGATCGACATTCGCAAGCTGACTGTGCGTTTGGGCGCGCGGCCGGTGGTGCAAGACGTGACGTTCTCGGTCGCGGCACAGCGGTGGCTCGCGTTGGTCGGACCTAACGGCGCAGGCAAGACGACGCTGGTGCGCGCCCTGGCCGGGTTGGTCGACTTCGGCGGCTCCGTCCGCATCGATGACCGCGAGTCGCGTGCGATGTCGCGCCGGGACCTGGCCCGATCCGTCGCCTATGTGCCTCAACAGCCGGGCTTCCCCGCGGACATGACGGTGGGCGACTATGTGCTGCTCGGTCGCACCCCGCACCTGCGGCCGCTGCGTTCGGAAACCGCGAGTGACCGGCGAGTGTGCGCGGACCTGTTGGGGCGGCTGGGGTTCGCTCACCTGGCAGGGCGCCGCCTCGCGACCCTGTCCGGCGGCGAACGGCAGCGCCTCGTGCTGGCTCGGGCGCTGGCCCAGCAGGCACCGGTGTTGCTGCTCGATGAGCCGACCAGCGCTCTTGACCTGGGTCGCCGGATAGACGCGTTGGAACTCATCGATGAGCTACGGGTCGAGCGTGGGCTGACCGTCGTCACGGTCGTGCACGACCTGACCTTGGCAGCGCAGTTTGCCGACACCCTTGCGCTGTTACACCACGGGCGGCTTGTCACGCAGGGCGCGCCCGCTGACGTGTTGCGCGACGAGGTTCTCAGCGACACCTACGACGCGACCGTGCGCGTCGTCGATGACCACGGTCAGCTGGTGGTGACCTCACGGCGATGGAACTGCTGGGCGACGGAGGATGCGCAATGACTCGAACGATGTCCTCGCGAGCGACGACACGAGTGCTGGTCAACACTGGGCACGGCAAAGGCAAGTCATCGGCAGCGTTCGGTGTCATGGGCCGGGCCTGGGCACGCGGCTGGACGGTGGCCGTGGTCCAGTTCGTCAAGGGCGGCAAGTGGCAGGTCGGCGAGAAGAAGCTTGCCGACCATCTGGGCATCGAGTGGCACACCCTCGGTGACGGGTTCACCTGGGAGTCCACCAACCTGGACGAGACGGCGGCGAAGAACCGGCATGCGTGGCGGGTCGCGGCCGACAAACTGGCCAGCGGTGACTATGACCTGCTGATCCTGGACGAGCTCACCTACACGATCAGTTACGGCTGGGTCTCGGCCGAGGACGTCGTGGTCGCCATCACCGGGCGCCACCCACGTACCAACGTCGTCGTCACCGGCCGCGACGCCGCACCCGAGCTCGTCGAGATTGCCGACACCGTCACCGAGATGCGCAAGATCAAGCATGCCTACGACGCCGGCATCCGCGCCCGCAAAGGCATCGAGTACTGAGGTGATGCCGACCGCCCGACCACAGCTGCTGCTGCGCGACGAAGGCGGCGCAGCGTTGCCGACGCTGCTCTGGCGGTTCCCCGAGCCGGTGCTCTCGGTGTCGAGCGCGGCAGCCGGCGGCGGACTGACCAGAGTTCGCTGGGTGATCAATGCACAGGTGAGGCACGACTACCGTCGAACCGATCTGGACGAACACATCGCCCAGATCGCGGCGGCAACGCACCTGGCCGGCCCCGGCGTCGGGCTGCTGACCGCGGTCGACGTCCGGCGCCATCACAGCGTGACCGTCGACGACGTCACGGTGACCGCAACGGTTGGCGTCACCGATCCGGTGTGGGCAGCCGACCTGTCGGCAACCTCAGCGGCACAGGCGCCAGCGGTCGGCACCATCAACGTGGTGGCAGCGCTGCCGACCCGGATCCTGCCCGGCGGATTGATCAACCTGGTCGCGACGATCACCGAAGCCAAGTGCCAGGCACTCGCCGACCGCAAGGTTGCTGGCACCGGGACACCATCGGACGCGGTCACCGTCGTGTGCCCGGCCGATGGCGTCGCCGACCGCTTCGGCGGACCGCGATCGGAGTGCGGGCGGGCAGCGGCGGCGGCGACCTACCGCGCGATCATCGCCGGCCTCGACCAGCCGGGAGGATGACAGTGCTGATCCTGGTGCTCGGTGGTGCCCGGTCCGGCAAGTCCCACGTCGCCGAAGCCCTCGCCGGCCGCCTGCCGCGGCCCGTCACCTACGTCGCCACATTGATCCCGGACAGCCACGACCATGACCTGTGCCAGCGGATCGAGGCGCACCGGCGTCGCCGTCCTGCAGCCTGGCGCACCACGGACGCCGAGCGGGACCTGGCCGCGCAGTTGCAGACCTTCCCCGCGACGGTCCTGCTCGACAGCCTTGGCCCCTGGGTCAGCGCGCACCATCCCAACCACGACGCCGCGCAGGGCTTGGCCGCCATGCTGGCGGCCCGTCCGGGTGATTCGGTCGTCGTCAGCGACGAGGTCGGGATGTCGGTGCACCCGAGCACGTCTGCCGGTCGTGCGTTCCGCGACGAGCTAGGCGCGGTGAACAGCGCCATCGCTGCCCTCGCCGACCACACCCTGCTGGTGGTCGCGGGACGGGTCATCCGGGCGGCAGAACTTGACCTCGACGGCGTCCTCGGATCGGCACGCTGATGCGTCGCGCACTGTCGTTCCTCACCCTGCTCGGCGGCCCGGCGCCGCCGGATCCGTCGACGTTCGTGTGGTTCCCGGTCGTCGGAGTGCTGGTCGGATCCGCGGTCGGCGGGGCGTGGCGCGGCGCGGGCGAGATCTGGGCCCCGCCGGTGGCCGCCGCTCTGGCGCTGCTGGTCGACGCCGTCCTCACCGGCGGGCTTCATCTCGATGGGCTGGCCGACAGCGGTGACGGGCTGCTGCCGGCGATGCCGACCGAGCGCCGGTTGGCGGTCATGGCGGACCCGCGTATCGGCGCGTTCGGCGCGATCACGCTGGTTGTCGTGATCCTCGCGCGTTACGCCGCGCTCGTGGTCGCGCCGGCGTCGGTGTGGGTCGTGGCCGGATTGTGGTGCGCCTCGCGGGCCGCTGTCGCCGTCGTGGCACTGACCGTGCGCTACGCGCGCGAGGACGGCCTGGCCAGCGCCTTCCTGCCCAGGCCGACTGCTGCCGTGGGCTCAGGCGTGACGCTGGCCGTGGCGGTCGCGGTGCTCGGGTTGGCCATCGCGCTGCCGCTGATGCTGACCAGCCGCGCGGGTGCCGGCGCGATCGCGATCATCGCCGAGCTCGCGGTGATCGCGGGCATCACTGTCCTCGCCGTGCGCCGAGTCGGCGGCTACACCGGCGACGTGCTGGGTGCGCAGGTCGTCCTCGGTGAGACCGCTGGTCTGCTCGCATTGGCCGCGAGGTGGTGAGCGCGGCACTGAATGGCCGGGCGCGTGCCGTCGCGGTCGGTCTGCTGGCGGACCTGCTCGTCGGCGATCCGCCGCCGCCGTGGCATCCGGTGGGGTGGTTCGGCACCGCCATGGCCGGAGCCGAACGCGTCCTGTACCGCGACGCGCGCAGCGCGGGCGTGGCCCACGCGGGCATCGGCGCGCTGGTCGGCTGGGCCGCCGCCCGGGCCTGCCCGTCCACCGCGGTCGCGACGGGTATCTGCGTTGCCGGTCGCGGGCTGACCCGCGCAGCGCATGAGGTCGCCGATCGGCTCGCGGACGACGACCTCGACGGCGCCCGCGAACTGCTCCCGGGCCTGGCCGGCCGCGACCCCGCCAATCTCGACCGCGCCGAGATCACCCGGGCCGTAGTCGAATCGGTCGCGGAGAACACCGTCGACGCGATCGTCGCTCCGGCGTGCTGGGCCGTGCTGGCAGGCGCACCGGGTGTGTTCGTGCACCGCGCGGTGAACACGATGGACGCGATGGTTGGCCACCGCAATCGTCGGTACCAACGCTACGGGTGGGCCGCGGCGCGCCTCGACGACGCCGCCGCGTGGCTGCCCGCCCGCTTGACCGCCTGCCTCGTCGCGACGGTACGACCACACGCGACCGCGCGGATCGGTCGCGTCGTGCGCGACCAGGCTTCGGCACATCCGTCGCCGAACGCCGGGGTCGCCGAGGCGGCGTACGCGGCTGCGCTCGACATCCAGCTCGGCGGAACCAATCGCTACGGCGAGGCGATCGAACATCGACCGCGACTGGGCAACGGGCCGCCGCCGACGCCCGTGGACATCCGCCGCGCCACCCGACTCTGTCGTGATGTCACGCTCGCCGCGATCGCGCTGCTCGCCACGATGCCCGCGCGGACCGGGGCCGCACCATGATCCCGTCCGCCGGGGCACATGGCGGCGACGTGGCGGCGATCGCCGCCGCCGTCGGACGTCCCGTCACCGACTTCCTCGACCTGTCCGCGTCCCTCAACCCGCTCGCGCCCGACGTCACACCGGTCCTTCGCCGTCATCTCGACGCCGCTCGCCGCTACCCGGACGCTCGCGCCGCGCACGCGGCCCTGGCGACCGCGATGGCCGTCGACCCGGATCGTCTGCTGCTTACCAACGGCGGCGCCGAAGCCATCAGCCTGCTCGCCGGCGAGCTGTCCGGTCGGGTCAGCGAACCGGAGTTCGCGCTGCATCCGCGCAGCGGCAGCGGACCGGTCTGGCGGTCGAACCCGCACAACCCAACCGGTCTGCTCGCCGGTCCCGGTCAGACGGCGGGCGTATGGGACGAGGCGTTCTACCCGCTCGCCAGCGGCAGCTGGACCCGCGGTGATGCCGGCGTTCCGGTCGTCGGATCGCTCACCAAACTCCTCGGCTGCCCCGGCTTGCGCGTCGGATACCTGCTCGCCGACGCGCCGCTGATCGAGCGGTGCCGCCGCCGCCAACCCGCCTGGTCGGTCAACGGCCTGGCCTGCGACGCGCTCGCGGAACTCCTCCACGCAGTCGACCTGCCCGGGTGGACGGCGGGCATCGCCGCGCTGCGCAGTGAACTCGTCGACCTGCTCCAGCGCCATGGGCTCACGGCCCGGCGGTCCGACGCGAACTGGCTACTCGTCGATGCGCCGGGACTGCGGGAGCGGTTGGCCCCGCACGGCGTGCTCGTGCGCGACTGCGCCAGCTTCGGACTCCGCGGCGTGGTGCGGATCGCCGTGCCGGACCATGCGGGTCTCGGCCGCCTCGACACCGCTCTCACCGCTACCGAACGGAGGCGAATGCCGTGACCGCGACAACCACGTTTGTTGCTGCCCGTGCCGCCGTGCGAGCGGTCGACGAAGCCGCCGCCGCCGGTGCCCGCGAACGCCATCTGCGGTTGACCAAACCACCCGGGTCACTGGGGCGACTCGAAGACCTCGGCGTGCAACTCGCCGCGATCAGCGGGCAGGTGCCGCCGCCGGTCCCCGAGCCGGTCACGGTCGCGGTTTTCGCGGCCGACCACGGCGTGATCTCGGAGGCGGTCTCCGCGTGGCCGCAGGAGGTCACCGCCCAGATGGTCGCCAACTTCGGGGCCGGCGGTGCGGCCATCAACGTCATCGCTCGACAGATCGGCGCCCAGGTCGTCGTGATCGACGTCGGCGTCGCCGGTGACCTGCTCCCCGGGACGGTTGGCGTGCTCGACCGGCGAGTACGCCGGGGCACCCGCAACCTCGCCGTCGAGTCCGCGATGACCGACGCGGAGATGACCGCCGCGCTTGACACCGGCGCCAGCGTGACCCACGACGCCATCAGCGACGGCGCACGGCTGCTCGTCACCGGAGACATGGGCATCGGCAACACCACCGCGTCCACCGCGATCGTGGCCGCGCTCACCGGAACAGTCCCCGTCGTCGGCCCGGGCGCCGGTGCGGACGCTGCGACCATGGAGCGCAAGAGCCAAGTGATCCGGCGCGCGCTCGCCCGGCTTCCGGACGAGCCTGCCCCGCTACGAGTGCTTGCCGAGGTCGGCGGCCTGGAGATCGCGGCGCTGGTCGGCTTCATCACCGCCGGCGCCGCCGCCGGCACCCCCGTTGTCGTCGACGGGCTCATCGCCACGGCGGCCGCCCTCGTCGCCACCCGGGCCACCCCGCTCGTGGGCGACTACCTCATCGCCGCGCACCGCTCCAGCGAACCCGCCGCGGGGCCGGCATTAGACGCCCTGGGATTGAGCCCGCTGATCGACCTCGGGATGCGCCTGGGTGAGGGCAGCGGCGCGGCGCTCGCGGTACCGCTCGTCCAGGCTGCGGCGCGGATTCTCGGTGAGATGGCCACCTTCGACTCCGCTGGAATCACCACCAAGCCGGCATGAGTAACCGGGCCGGCGGGCTGCTCGTGTGCGGGACCGCGTCCAATGCCGGCAAGACCACGCTCGTCGCCGGCCTGTGCCGAGCCCTGGCCCGCCGCGGGGTGGGCGTCGCGCCGTTCAAAGCCCAGAACATGTCGTTGAACTCCGGCGTCACTCCGGACGGGCACGAGATCGCGCGCGCCCAACTCCTGCAGGCCGAAGCCGCCGGGACTGTACCCCACGGGTCGATGAACCCGATCCTGATCAAACCGGGCAGCGACCGTCGAAGCCACCTCATCGTCAACGGCCTGCCCGCAGGTGACCTCGACGCCAGAAGCTACCTGCAGCAGCGTCGGCAGTTGCTCGACGTCGTCGTCGCCGCGTACGAGGACCTCGCATCGCGCTCCGACGTAATCATCGCCGAGGGCGCCGGCAGCCCCGCCGAGATGAACCTGCGTGAGCATGACATCGTCAACCTCGGTTTCGCACACGCCGTCGACCTGCCGGTCATCCTGGTTGCCGACATTGATCGCGGCGGCGCGTTCGCCTCCCTCATCGGCACCCTGGCGTGCCTCGACGACGCCGACCGGGCCCGCATCCGCGGGTTCGTCATCAACCGCTTCCGCGGCGACCCACACGTCCTAGCGCCAGGACTCGACGAGCTCACCAGGCGCACCGGGCTCCCGGTCTACGGCGTGCTGCCCTACGACCCGGCACTGCAACTCGACGCCGAAGACAGCCTGTCCACCAACTGGGCACCGACCCCGGCTCCGCCACTGGGCCCGGACATCCTCCGTATCACCGTCATCCGATTCCCGCGCGCCAGCAACCTCACCGATTTCGAGCCGCTTGCGGCCGAACCCGGCGTCGTCCTGACCTTCGCCGACGTGCCGCAGCAGATCCTCGACGCGGATCTCGTCGTGCTGCCCGGCACGCGCAGCACCGTTGACGACCTGAACTGGCTTCGCACTACCGGTTTCCCCGAGCCGCTGCGAGAACGGGCCGATCAGCGGCTGCCGATACTCGGGATCTGCGGCGGCTACCAGATGCTCGGCGAACACATCAGCGACGACGTCGAATCCCGAGCCGGCACCGTCGAAGCGCTCGGGATACTTCCTGTCACCACTCGGTTCACTCCGGCAAAGACCGTGCGCTGTGTCAGCGCGCGCCTTCCCGACGGAACGCAGGTAACCGGCTATCAGCTACATCACGGCCACGTCACCCGGCACGGCGGAGCAGAACTGCTGCCCGGCGAAGGTTGCCGCCATGCCAACACCTACGGCACCACCTGGCACGGGCTGCTCGACTCCGACGCCTACCGTCGCGCGCTCCTCACCAAGGTGGCCGCCGCCGCCGACCGAATCTTCACCACCTCAGATCTGCGCTGGCATGACGAGCGACACCAGCGACTCGACCGGCTCGGCGACCTCATCGAGCGACACGTCGATCCCGGCCTCCTCGCACAGTTCGCCAGTAGACAGCCGACCACCTAAGAGCGCGCCCCGGCGGCAACGGTTGCTCATCCAATAGAGGCGCGATCATGGCGAGTCCGCTCACCTATACCGGCTCCATCGAGGACCCGGACCGGCGGGTGTGCGGCGGTTGGGGTGGATGAGACGGCGTTCTTGGCCGCCACCGCGAGTAGGTCCACGCGGTGCGTCACCGGGATCGTGGACCTGACCGGCCACCGGACACCGCGGCCGCAAGAATGATCCGCTGTTCAAGATCCGCCGGCTGCTGCGCCGCCACGCCGACCACCTATCCGAGCGGGGCTGGCAACGCCTGTTCGCCGCGCTGGAGGCCGGCGACGTGAACCAACAGATCGGGATGAGCTGGATCGCCGCACAGGACCTACGACTGATCCTCGGCTGCCCCAGCCGCGACGCGCCGAGGACCATCTCTACCACTGGCTCCTCCACTGCGCCGACACCCGGCGTGCCCGAGCTGCACCGCCTCGCCCGCACCATCGACTCCTGGCGTGAGGAGCTATTGGCCTACTTCGACACCGGCGGCGTCTCTAACGGACCCGCCGAAGCCATGAACGCGCTGATCAAGAAGATCAAACGCGTCGGGCACGGCTACCGCAACCTCGACAACTACCGGCTCCGGCTGCTCCTGCACTGCGGCGTCACCTGGCACACTCCCCAACCAGCACGAATCAGAGGCCGACTACCACGCTTGGCCGCGTAGAGCCCCTATACCGAGGGCGGGTTCAGTTCACGGATCAGATTCAACCGCGCTGTCGGGCCGCCAGCCGGTGGGCGATGTCGGCGGTTGACTCGTAGAGGGCACGATAGTCGGCGTAGAGGGCGTCGTAGACCCCGGCTGCGCCCGGGTCGGGCTCGATCCGCGTCACGACGGGATTCCAGCCCTCGGTCCCTGCGACCCCGACGGCGGCGGCGACCAGCCGGGCGTCTCCGTATGCCGCGCCAACGGTGCGCTCGCAGATCTGCTGCGGCTGCTGCAGCACATCGGAGACGATCTGCGTCCAGAGCCCGCCGGACGTGCCGCCCCCGACAGCCACCATCCGCGCCGGCGGAGCACCTGCGTCCCTCATCGCCTCCAGGTTGTGCCGGACGCCGAATGCCGTGCCCTCCAAGGCGGCGCGATAGAGATGTCCCGGCTCGTGCCGCAAGGTCAGGCCGGCAATGAGCCCGCGCGCGTCTGGGTCGAACAGCGGGGTTCGCTCGCCCGCGAAGTACGGCAGCATGAGCAGCCCGTCGGCACCGCGGCCGGCGTCGCGCGCTGCGGCCGTGAGCGCATCGAAGCCGGCGCCGGTCAGGCGCCGCAGCCAGTCGGTGATGCTGCCCGAGGTCGCCATCCCGGCGGCGAAGTCGTAGCTCCCGGGCTCGACGCCGACCGTGCTCCACAGCGCCGGGGACACCTGACGCCGCGCCAGGACCTGCACGATGAACATGGTGCTGCCATACATCAGCATCAGGTCGCCGGGTGCCGTCACGCCCACGCTCACCGCCTCGGTCCACGCGTCGATCGTTCCCGCGATCACCGGTGTGCCGGCGGGAATCCCTGTGACAGCAGCGGATCCGGCCGTGACGACGCCCGCGATCTCGCCCGGCCACAGCAGCCGCGGCAGCTCGATCCCGCGCGCGACGTCGTCGCACCATTGCCGTATCCAGCCGTGCGCGACGGGGTCGTAGAGGGGCGTGCACTGGCTTGCCGAGTGGTGGTCGAGCACGTACTCACCGGTGAGGCGGTGCACCAGCCACGAGCTGGCCATGAAGATCCTGCTGGTCCGGGCATAGACCTCCGGCTCCGATTGCCGCAACCAGGCCACTTTCGGCCCCACAGCCTGACTGGTGAGGCGCGATCCGCACCGCTGCAGGATCTCGTCGGGGCCGTAGCGAGCGTCGATCTCGTGGATCTGCGCCGTCGCTCTGGTGTCGATGCCATAGAGGATCGCTGGTCGCAACGGCGTGCCGCCCGAGTCGCACGGCAGCAGGCAGGGCCCGATGCCGCTGACACCCACGCCGCCTATCCGAACCGGCGCGGCGGCCGAGAGCTCCCGGCAGATGGCGGTGAAGTCGGCCCACCACACCGATTCGGCATCATGCTCGGCCCAGCCCGCCCGCGGTGTCGACAACCCGTGCTCTCGCACGGCCATGGCGACGACGTCGCCGTCGGGCGTCACGAGGACGCCCTTCGAGCTCGCCGTGCCGATATCGACGCCGATCAGCAGGCCGGGAAAGCTCAGTGCTTGTCCGCGAAGTCGTACTGCTTGTACAGCGCGGCCGCGTTCTGCGGCGTCACAGCCTGGATGTCGAGCGTCTGCTTCTTCTGCACCGGCTTGCCGCTGGCGAGCTTCTCCGCGTCCGCCGCCGCCTCCTTCGCGCAGGTCGGGTAGATGAACGTGCCGGCCAGCTGACCCTGCTGCACGGCGCGGATGCCACCGTCGGGGATGGCGAGGCCGTCGGTACCGATGAACTTCATCTGCTTCTCGCGGTGCACCGCCGCCGCGGCGAGGTAGGCACCCAGTGCCATCGGGTCGTTCTCGGCGTAGACCAGGTCGATCTTCTTGTCCTTGGCAAGCCACTGGTTCATGATCTGCGTCGCGTTCTCCTTGAGCCACTTGCCTTCGCGGTGCTCGATGACCTTGATCTTCGGGTTACTGGCGATGCCCTGCCGGAACCCCTTGTCGCGGTCGATCTGCGGCTGGTCGGACAGAATGCCCTGCAACTCCACGACGTTGCCGCCGTTGGGGAGCAGCTTGGCCGCGAGCTGGCCGGCCTTCAGTCCGGCGGAGACGTTGTTGCCGCCGATGAATGCGCTGTAGCAGTCGGTGTTCACCGAGCGGTCCAGGATGATGACCGGGATGTGTGCCGCGCAGGCCTGCTGGATCGGCGGGGTCAGCGGGTCCGGCTCGTTCGGCGAGACGATGAGCACCTTGACCTTCTGCTGGATGAACTGCTGTACCTGGGAGACCTGCGTCGAGCTCTGCTGCTTGGCGTCGGCAATGGGCAGCAGCTTCAGGTCCGGGTACTGCTTGATGTAGTACTGCAGCTGCAGGTTTAGCTGGGCGCGGTAGGGCTCGGCATTGTTCGACTGCGAGTATGCGACAACGAACTTGCCGCTGTTGTCCTTGCCGCCTTTCGTCCCGCCGCTCGACGAGCTGCACGCCGCGGCGCCGGCAACCATCGCGAGGACGAGCGCCACTGCGCGGCGTCCGTTGATGCCCTGGATCATGACTCCTCCTTTGGACCCGCGGTACCGAGTGCGGCACCGCCGGTCGGCTGTGGTCGGTGCAACGATCGCCGGAAGAATCCAGCGACACTGGAGATCAGGTCGGGTCGCTGGATGACGACGGCGACGATGACGATCAGGCCCTTGATGATCAGCTGCAGGTTGTCGCTGACCGAGTTCAGGCCGAGAACGTTGTCGAGCAGGGTCAGGATCAGTGCCCCGACCAGGGATCCGACGACGCTGCCGCGCCCGCCGGCGAGGCTCGCCCCGCCGATGACCGCGGCGGCGATCGCATCGAGCTCAAACGACTGCCCGGCAAGCGGATCCGCCGACGCGCTGTAGGCGGCGTCGATCGGGCCGGCGAACCCGGCGAGCAGGCCGGCAATGGTGAAGACGGCGATCTTCACGCCGAGGGTGTTCACACCAGAGAGCCGGGCGGCGGTCTCGTTGCCGCCGACGGCGTAGACGTGGCGGCCGAAGCGGGTGCGCGACAGCACCAGCTGAAAGACGATGACGACGACGACCAGCGCGAGAACCGGATAGTAGACGCCGTGGAAGTTGTGGCCCGGCGTGCCGAACGCCTGGAACTGCGAGGAATGCGGGCTCAGCTGGCCGCTGGTGTTTGCGACCTGCGTCCCGACGCTGACGTTGTCGCTGAGCTGCCGGTCGACGCCGCGGAAGATCGACAACGTTGCCAGCGTCATCACGAACGGTTGGATGCGCAGCACCGTGGTGCCGACGCCGTTCACCAGGCCCATCAGGACGCCGACCGCCATCGTGATCGGGAGGATCAGGATGGGCGGCAGCCCTTCGTAGACCAGCAGGATCGCCGACACCATCGACGCCAGCCCGAGCATCGACCCGACGGAGAGATCGATGCCGGCGGTCAGGATCACCAGCGTCTCGCCGACGGCCAGGATGCCGCGCGAGGCGAAGGCGCCGACGGCGTTGGTGAGGTTGGTGCTGTTGAAGAAGGTGCTGCCCTTGCTAACGATTCCGAACACGACCACCAGCACAAGACCGATATAGCCCTGCAGCGAGCCCAGGACCGAGAGCACTCGTGCCCACCGCTCGCGGGCGGTCACCGGTCCACGCGCGGCGGTCGCCGCCCGGCCGGTCATCGGTCCCCGGAGTCGATGAGTCGCGCCAGCGATTCGGTCGACGTGGTGGTGTCGAGAACCACCTGGCGGGCCATCGCGGCTTCGAGGATGCGTTCCTGGGTGGCCTCGTCGCGATCGAGCGTCGCGGTGACGCGGCCCTCGCACAGCACGACGATGCGGTCACACATCGCGAGCAGCTCCGGCAGCTCCGAGGACGCCATCAGGATTCCGGTGCCCTGGGCGGCGAGATCGCTGATCAGGGCATAGATCTCGGCCTTCGCGCCGACGTCGATGCCGCGAGTCGGCTCGTCCATCAGCAGCACGCGTGGCTTGGTCAGCAGGCAGCGTGCCAGCACGACCTTCTGCTGGCTGCCGCCGGAGAGCGTGGTGATGTCGGTGGCGAGGCTTGGCGTCCGCACCCGCAGCTCGGTGACGACGTCGCCCACGGCCACGCGCTCGGCCTTCGTGTCGACGCCGGCCCAGCCGGCGAACCGGCGCAGCGCGGCGAGGCTGGCGTTGAACCGCACGGTGTTGCCGGGGACCACGCTCTGCCCCTTGCGGTCCTCGGCGACCATCGCGATGTGCCGCCCGATCCCGTGCGCGGGGGAGCGCGGCGCGTAGGCCTTTTCGCCGACGGTGATCTGCCCACCCACCCGGCGGCCGGCCGCGCCGTAGATCGCCTGCAGCAGCTCGCTGCGTCCGGCGCCCATCAGGCCGGCCAGTCCGACGATCTCGCCCTCGTGCACGACGACGTCGACGTCGTGCAGCGCGGCGCGGCCCTGCGCCTGGTCGCCGTCAGCCGATAGGCGCGACACCCGAAGGCACGGCGTCGCCGACGGCGGATGCTCGGGTCGCGGGAAGAGCTCTCCCATCGGGCGACCGACCATCATCGCGATCAGCTCGCTGCGGCTGGTGGAACCCTGCAGAACCGTGCCGACCTGCTCGCCGTCGCGCAGGACGGTAACCACGTCGGCGACCTTGTCGATCTCCTCGAGCCGGTGGGAGATGTAGATGACCGCGACGCCGCCGTCGACGAGCCGGGCGATGACGTCGAAGAGGCGGCGCACCTCGGCGTCGGCCAGCGCGGACGTCGGTTCGTCCATCACCAGCACCCGAACGTGCTGCGACAGCGCCTTTGCCACCTCGATCAGCTGCTGCTCGGCGAGTTTGCAGCGCCGCACCAGCCGGCGGGGGTCCAGGATCAGGCCGAGACCGGCCAGCAGCTCCCGGGTCCGTGCGTGCATCGAGGGACGGTCAAGCGTTCCCCGGCCGGTGCGCAGTTCACGGCCGAGGAACACGTTGTCGGCGATCGAGAGATCCTGCACCAGGTTCAGTTCCTGGTGGATCATCTCGATGCCCAGACTCTTGGCGTCGCGGGGATGGTGGATCGCAACCGGGACGCCGTCGATGCGGATCTCGCCGTCGTATTCGACGAATCCGCCGGAGAGCACGTTCATCAACGTCGACTTGCCGGCGCCGTTCTCGCCGAGCAGCGCATGCACCTGCCCGGCCCGGACGTCGAGCGAGACGGCCTCCAGCGCGCGTACGCCGGGGAAGCTCTTGCCGATTCCGCGCATCGACAGCACCTCGCGCGCGACCGCCGCCGAACCGTCGGCGGCGGCGGTCTGCGTTGGGCTCATGCGGGGCCGCGTTTCCCTTCTGCGTCCGTGATCTGGCTACGTCACCGGTGTGCTCAGCCGGTGAGCTGGAGGTCGAGATAGTCCAGGCCGGCGAGGTAGTTCGCGGCCGCCGGGTTCTTGCCCGTCACGGTGAGGGTCAGCGTGTGTTGGCTCGCACCGAGGACATGCGTGCCGTAGTCGAGCGGCGGGCTGACCGCCACGCCGTTGGCGTCGTAACCGTCGAACGGCGCACCGACGGTGGTGCCGTCCAGCGCGAGTTCGACGATGCCGTAGTCGGGTGCGCGGGTGAGCACACCGGTGACGGCGTAGCTGCCGTCCTGCGGGACGTCGAATGACAGCGTCACGTGCTCGGGCGCATCCGACGGACGGAACCACAGCTGCGCCCCGCCCGACCAGCTCACGCCGCAGCAGTCGCCCTGCGACTCGACCGGTGCGGTCGCCTCAACGGGGGGCAACAGCGTCTCGGCTTCGATGCGCTCCAGCGATCCGGTTGTCGCCGACGCCTCCGCCGACGCGGGTCCGCGGTTGCCGGCCGCATCGACCGCCACGACGCGGTAGTACCACGTCTGCTGCAGTCCGAGGCCGGTGTGGGTGAAGGCCGGAACGTCGGAGGTGCCGACCAGGTTCGCGGCGGACGGGCGGAATCCCTGATGCTGGCTCGCGTAGATCGCGTACGACGGCGCGTAGACGTTGTCGCTCGCCGGTTGCCAGGACAGGGTGACCTGGTTCGTCGCGCCCGAGCTGGCGGACAGGCCGCTGACACCGGTCGGTGCCTGACGGTCGGTGAACGGCGGGACCTGTGACAGCACGGCGTAGCTCGCTGCCGTCCAGGCCGGAGCGCCCGGATCGGGGGTCAGGCTAACGGTGATCGCGGCCTTGCCCACCGTGAGCCGCGCGGGAATCGCGAATGCGTCGTCGAGCCATGCGTGGCTGGCGTTGCCCAGCGGCTCGATCCAATCGCCGGCGAGCTTGCCGTCGACACGCACGGTCGCGCTCTGGTAGGCGTTGGTCTGATCCGAGGTCCGCCGCAGCGTGACGCCGGTGTTGTGCGGGTCCACCGCGACGCGGAAGCGGACCGGGCTGGCGGCGGTGCGCAGGTCGTCGGTCACCGGCTGCTGCGGGCCGTCGTTGCCCTCGAACGTCGCGGTCAGCGTCGAGGCGTCCCCGCCGGAGTACTGGTGCGCGCTCTCGCTCGCGGCGTTCCCGACGTCGACGCCGTCGCTCCAGCGCAGACCGTCGCCGGTCGCGCCGTACCAGAATGCGGTCGAGGAGTAGTCGGCCTGCACGTCGTCGACGCCGCCGTGTTCGATGCCGAAGGTGATCGAGGATGAGAAGGGAACGCCGTCGGCCAGCATCTCGCGGTAGGTGCTGGTGCAGTCCTCGTCGCTCGGGCAGCCGGATGTGCCTGTCTCGTGGGCGGATTCGCCATTGAACGGGTCACTGAACGTTTCCCGGTTGAAGTACCAGCCACCCTCGTAAAAGTCCTCCGTGCCGGTGCCGTGGATCTGCGGCGTGTGCGAGCCGTCGACGTACACACGCTCGTCGCCCTCCAGGTATCCGCGTGACGTCGGCCCCTGCATCTGGTGCGAGACCCCGACGAACTTGCCGCGCCCGCTGGCCTGCAGGAAGAGGTAGTCCTTGCCGGGCGTCGTCGGCTGCGCATTGGCTGTCGCGTGGAAGTACGCTGCGGAGCCGTCCGCGAGTGCCTGCCCCCACGCCGGGTTGCGCGACGCGGAGACGCTGGCGCCCGCGCCCGTGACCCGAGCGCCGGAGTTGTTGACCAGGGCGACGCTCGCGGAGCTGCGGTAGGGCATCGGCCACCACGCGGTCAGCGTCCTGGTGGTCGGGTGGACCGACGACATCAGCGCGTTCACCTCGTACCCACCGAGGCCGCTGCCGAAGAACTGACCGATCGGCGCGTTGACCAGAACCCTGCCGTCGAAGGAGATCTGCAGCCTGGCGTGTTGCAGGATCTGTGTCGACTTCGCCGCGGCGCGCTGGTCGGCGGCCGACGGCGGGTAGCTGTAGTCGCGGCTGCCCTCGAACGTCTGGCCGACGATCGTGTAGCCGTGCGCGGCCTCGGCCGCCGTGTGGTCGGGTCCGACGTCGACCGTGTCGGTGTGCTGATAGCTGCCGCCGACCTTCGAGGCCACCCAGTAGGTGAAGGTGTTGTAGTCGACGTCGCTGGAGACGAACGAGTCACGGACGACGATGCTGGACTTGCCCGCGGTTGCA
Organism: Pseudonocardiales bacterium; assembly: GCA_003244255.1. Classification (GTDB taxonomy): domain Bacteria; phylum Actinomycetota; class Actinomycetes; order Mycobacteriales; family QHCD01; genus QHCD01. The sequence goes on from QHCD01000022.1 coordinate 32,808, forward strand.
GATGCCGGAAGATAGACGCTCTGGTTGCGCCACTGGCCTGGCGCCGCCGGCAGGCCGGTCCACTGCGCCACCTTGATCCCGTCGACAAGGACGTCGGCGTCCTGGTTGCCGATGCTCGCGTCGAGACGACGGGTCAGCCGCAACCCGTCGTTTCCGGGGTCGATCGCGACGGTGTACTGGTCGTAGCCGTTCGCGCCGAAGGCGCGCCCGTCGTCATTCACCCTGCGTCCGACGGCGACCGCGAGCTGCGGCAGGTGCAGCGATACCGCCGTCAGCAGGCCGGATCCGTGCTCCGTGGCCAGGTTCTTCGTCGAACCCGGCGCGAGGTCGAACGACGACGACTGCGTTGTTACGTTCGGCTGCGCGGGCTTGGGATCGGCGGTGCCCGTCGCCCGTAGCTTGGCGATCACGTCGGTGGCCGGATCGGACGGGTCGAAGGTCTTGACGCCGTAGGAGTCGGCGAAGCTGCGGTAGCTGACGTGGTAGTAGATCGGGTCGACGTCGGTGATCACCCGCATCGACGACCGGAACGGCATCGGCACCAGGATGTAGTCGCCGCCGGAGCTCTGGTCGGCGTTGGCCACCAGCGGATAGACGAACGGCGCGCCCAGACCGCCGTTGACGACGTCCTGCAGGTCGGCGTGCAGGACGGTCTTCCCGTCCAGCTCGATGGTGATGTTGCCGGTGGCGGAGACGTCGCCGCCGTCGCGGGTGAACCAGATCGAGTCGATCTCGCCGGCACCGCTGCGCTGGGCGATGACACAGCCTTCGCCGGTCTGCGCGAGGCAGTGCGAGAAGTCGCCGTTGCCGCCGGAGCGGTCGAAGCTGGAGAACTGCTGGGTCTGCACCCCAGTAGAGAGCATCGGCAGCTGGTCGAGCCGCCGATAGGTGTCCCAGCCGACCGTGCCCTTGGCGGTAACCGCCGCGGCTGGGGATCCGGAGGAGGCAGGGCCGGCCGATCCGTGCGCAGTCGTGGCCGTCCCGGCGAGCAGAGCGAACGCCGCAGCGGCGACCCCGAGACGCAGAACCTTCTGCATGAGCATGTCCTCCGAAGCTCTGATGGACGGGGCGGTGTCAGCTGGTCATGCGGCGTCGCCCATACCGCGGTAGTCGATGCCGAGCTGCTGGCAGACGGCGCGCAGCGTCTCGACGTGCTCCCCCGGTATGGCGTGGATGTGGTTGGCACCGAACTGAGAGAGGAAGCTCGTCGCGTCGACACGCAGCCGAGCGAACGCGTGCGGCCATTCGAAGGTCGACTGCCGCATCAGCGCCTCGTTGGTCGCGTCGTCGTACTCCTCGAACGCACCCCGGATGACCTGCATGCGGTACCGGTGGTTCTGCCGGGTCAGCCGCGCGAACGTGCACTCGCCCGCGGCGGCGAGGTGGTGCACGGCGGCGCCGCCGGCAGGGAAGAAGAACACCTCGGGATACAGGTGCACGGCGCTGAGGTTCTCGGCGAAGTCGTCACTGCGGCGCGCGTACCACGTCGCGTGCTGGCCGGAGTTGCACAGATCCCAGACGTCGCGGTCGGCGTGGTAGTGGCGGACGTCGGCGAAGAGCACCGGCACCCCGCCGCCGATGAGCTTGCAGATCTGCATCGTCAGGGCGCCGTCCATGTCGGCCTCGGTCGCGGTGACGTGCGTGGGTTTCGGGCCGTCCCAGTCGTAGGGGTCGTTCAGGAATGCCTCGGTGAGGTCCATCGTGACGAAGTGGTTGGTCAGCTCCGGCTGGCCCTTGATGCCGGAGAAGTCGAGGTTCCACTCCTCGATCAGCTCCCGGACGGCGTAGTAGGAGCGCACCTGCCGGCCGAGCGTCTCCGGCGTCAGCGCCCCGCCGTCGTAGTGCACCCCGGCGCAGTGCTTCTCCAGCCAGCCGATCGCGTGCTTGACCCGCGACTCGGGCACCGCCTCGGATCGGCGGACGATCTCCCACTGGTCGATCTCCTCGACGTCGACGCCGAAGATCGAGATCCACTGGTCCGGGTCGGCGACGGCGGTGTACATCCCCATCGGCCGGCCGCCGAAGCGGCCGAACGTCGATCCGCGCAGGCCGTTGACGGCCGTCGCGGCCCGCACCTGGGTCAGCACCCGATCGATGACGGCGGCGTCGTGGATGTCGCCCCATGCACGCGAGTGCACGCGGCCGATCTGGTCAAGCGCCCCGGCACCGGCGAGCAGGCCGACCATGCCGGGCTGGACCGGGTCGATGCTGCCGAGCAGCAGCAGCGCACCGGAGGTCGACGCCGCGGCCAGCATCGTGAAGTGCGGGAACGCCCAGACCGGGTAGTGGAAGACGGTCAGATCCGGGCGCGCGTCGGCGACCCGGCGGGCCGCACTGGTGGCGAGCTCGTTGGTCGTGATCGGGGCGGGCGCGACGACGACCTCGTGGCCCTCGCGCTGCAGGGCCGCGACGACCGCCTTCTCGGCATCGGCACAGAAGTCGGCGATCTGTGCGGCCACGAAGTCGCGGCCGTCCGACATCGTGAGCACGCCGATCCGAGCCATCGATCCCACCCCTGGGGCGTTGCCGGGTCCGTTGGGAAATCGTTTCGGATAACGATTTCTGATCGCTCAAGCTAGGAGCGGCCGCACGGCTTGTCAAGAGAACCGCCGCCCACCCGGTGCGCGGCTGGGCCGGTCGGGTGAATCGATTACCGCATCGCCTACACTCTCGCGCGGGAGGCGCGATGACGACCACGATCCATGACGTCGCGCGGCACGCGAACGTGTCGGCGGCCACGGTCTCGCGTGTCCTCAACAGCCGCACCGACGTCGCGTCGCACCTGACCGAGCGGGTGCTCGCCTCCGTCGCGACGCTGCGATACCGGCCCAACGGCGCCGCCCGGAGCCTGCGGACCCGTGCCACCACGGTTCTTGGCGTCATCATCTCCGACATCACCAACCCGTTCTTCACGTCGATGGTCCGCGGTGTCGAGGACGCGGCGCAGACGGCCGGGTACTCGGTCGTGCTGGCGAACACCGACGAGGACCTCGACAAGGAGCGCCGGTACCTCGAGGTCGCGGTGGCCGAGCAGCTGGCCGGCGTCGTGCTGTCGCCGGCGTCGAGTCACCACACCCGCCTCGACGTGCTCACCGACCGGGGCATCCCCGTCGTGACGGTCGACCGGCGGTTGCGGGACAGGTCGATCGACAGCGTCACCGTCAACAACTACCGTGCCGCGTTCGACGCCACGGGACACCTTCTGGAGCAGGGCTGCCGCAGGGTCGGCGTCATCGCCGGGCCGGCCGCGACGACCACCGGATCCCGCCGGCTCGCCGGTTACCGCGCCGCGCTGCGCGCGTTCGATGTGGCCGACGATCCCGCACACGTCGTGCACGGCGACTTCCGCATCGACGGCGGCCGCTCTGCGACCTTGGAGCTGCTCGCTCGCGGAGAGGTCGACGGCCTGCTCGTCTCGAACAACCTGATGACGATCGGCGCGCTGGAGGCCCTTGCGCAGACCGGACATCAGATACCGGACGACCTCGCCGTCGTCGGCTTCGACGACATGGCCTGGGCTGGGGCCATGCGCCCGCCGCTGACCGTCGTCACCCAGCCGACCTACGAGATCGGCCGGCGTACCGCCGATCTGCTGCTACGGCGCATCCGCGGCGAGGAACTGCCGCCGCAGCGCATCGTGCTGCCCGCGACGCTCGCGGTGCGGCAGAGCTCGCTGCGCGCGGCCCCGATGCGCTGAGAACCGCCGGTGTGCCTCACCGGCGCCGTATTAACACCAGATGTACGTTGACGCGGAACCGGACAAGCACGCACGCTTGCTGGCGACGATGCATCGACGGCGTCCGGCCCGCACCGGTCGGCGGAAGCGAGGTTCACGCTCATGATCGACCGACCCGGCAACGAGCCAGCCCACATCGAGGCGTCGCGCCGCCAGCTGCTCAAGGGTGTCGGCATCGGGGGTGTTGCTGCCGCCGCGCTCGCGGCCTGCGGCGGGGCGAAGAAGGGCGGCAACGGCGGCCACGGCGATTTCGCCACCACGCCGAAATTCAAGTTCGTGATCGTCAATCACGCCACCACGAATGCATTCTTCCAGCCCACGCAGTACGGCGCGGCGGATGCCTGCGCGCTGCTCGGCTGCAGCTACCAGTGGACCGGGTCGGAGACGCAGGACGTCAGTGAGATGGTCAACGCGATGAACTCCGCGATCAGCAGCAAGGCCGACGGTATCGCCATCGCGCTCACCGATGCGCACGGCTTCAACACCCCCACCCAGAAGGCACTGGCCGCCGGCATCCCGGTGGTGTCCTACAACGCCGACGTCGACAACGGACGGCTCGCCTACATCGGCCAGGACCTGTACTCGTCCGGGCAGCAGGTCGGCAAGAAGATCGCCGAGCTGGTTCCGTCGGGCGACGTCGCGATCTTCATCGGCACACCGGGCGCGCTGAACCTGCAACCGCGCATCGAGGGCGCCATGCAGGCGATCAAGGCATCCGGCAAGCCGATCAACGCCAAGCAGGTGAAGAGCGACGTCGACGCCACCAGGGCGCAGGCGGCCATCGACGCCTACTACCAGGGCAACAAGAGCATCAAGGGGCTGTTCGGCGTCGACGGCACCAGCACCCAGGGCATCGCTCAGGTGATGTCGAAGTACAGCCTCCACGACAAGGGCATCAAGGGCGGCGGGTACGACCTGCTCGAGGTCACGCTGAACAAGATCAAGAGCGGCGACCTGGACTTCACCCTCGACCAGGAGGCCTACTACCAGGGCTTCCTGCCGGTCATGTACCTGTTCATGTACAAGCTCTCGGGCGGCCTGCTCAACCCTCCGGAGACCAACACCGGGCTGAAGTTCGTCACCAAGGCCAACGTCGACCCTTACCTCTCGGTGAAGACCCGCTTCGAGGGCAGCAGCGCCGACCAGAAGTACGTCAAGACGTCATGATCCACGGGGCGGCCGGTGAGATCGGTTGCAGCGATGGCTGATCCGGTCACCAGCGACCCGTCCGCGGCCGATGCAGCCGACCTCGACGCGACGGCGGCAGCGGCGCGGGTGCGATCGACCGGCCTGCGCGGTGTCGGCCAGAACCTGATGCGGCTGCGCGAGCTCTCGGTCGTGCTCGTCACCGCGGTCCTGTTCGCGTACTTCGCCATCGGCCAGGGCTCGGCCTTCACCGGCAAGGACAACCTCGGCAACATCGCGAACTACACCTCGGCCGCCGCGATCATCGCGGCCGGTGAGGTGATGCTGCTGGTCTGCGGCGAGATCGACCTCTCAGCCGGCATGACGTTCGCGATGACACCGATCCTGATGATGCTGCTGCACAACAATCAGGGCCTCCCGCTCGGTATCGCGCTCGTTGTCGCCCTGCTGGTGGCCGCGGCGTTCGGTCTGTTCAACGGTCTGGTCACGGTGCTGCTGCGGCTGCCCGCGTTCATCACCACGCTCGGCACGCTCTATCTGGTGCACGGTCTCACCCTGAAGGTCGCGGGCAGTCACCCCGAACCCGCGCCGACCGACGGCACGTTCGTCCAAGTCTTCGCGAGCCAGAGCCACTGGTGGTCGGAGATCGTGTGGGCGATCGCCATCGTCGTCGTGATGCAGATCGTGCTCACCAGCACGCGCTGGGGCGCGTACACGATCGCGACCGGGGGCAACTATCTCGGCGCCGCGGAGGCCGGCATCAAGGTGCGGGCGATGAAGATCCGGGCCTTCGTGATCACCGCCGTGTTCGCCGGCTTCGCCGGGGTCCTCGACGGAATCCACACCCCGCAGAGCTTCGACCCGAACGCCGGTGGCAACGACCTGATGTTCACCGCCGTCGCCGCATCGGTGATCGGCGGTACGGCGCTGCTCGGCGGATCGGGAACCGTGATCGGCGCACTGTTCGGCGCGCTGCTGCTCGGCATCCTGCAGGACGGTTTCAACATCAAGGGCCTGTCGGTGAACACATTCATCATGGTCGAGGGAATCGCGATCATCCTGGCCATGGTGCTCAACACTCAGCTGACCAGGTTCCGACGAGGGGCGCGAGCCGAATGACCGCGCCGAGAGATCCGTCGCTCACCGACGAGGCGGCGCCAGCGGCCGTCCGTACCGAGGGCCTCGCGAAGCGCTTCGGCACGGTGACCGCACTGCGCGACATCAACCTGCGGGTCGGTCACGGCGAGGTCCTCGGCCTGATCGGCGACAACGGCGCCGGCAAGTCGACCCTGGTCAAGATCCTCACCGGGTTCCACCAGCCCGACGAAGGACGGGTCCTCCTCAATGGCGAGCCGGTCGAGTTGAGGTCCGTTCAGCACGCACGATCGCTCGGCATCGAGACCGTGTTCCAGGATCTGGCGCTGGTCAACACGCTGCCGGTCTACATGAACCTGCACCTGAACAAGGAGCCGCGGATCGGGCCGTTCCTGGACAAGCGGCGGATGCGGGCGCAGGCGAGGCGCTACCTCGACGACATCGGGATCAGCATTCCGTCGGTCAACGCCGAGGTCGCGAACCTCTCCGGCGGCCAGCGCCAGGCCATCGCCGTAGCTCGGTCGGTCTACTCCGATGCCAAGATCCTGCTGCTCGACGAGCCGCTCGCGGCGATGGGCGCGAAGGAAGGGGGCATCATCCTCGACCTGGTGCGGATGCTACGCGAACGCGGCGACGTCTCGATCATCATGATCGTGCACAACTACGCCCAGGTGTTCGACGTGTGTGACCGGGTGAACCTGTTGCAGCACGGCGAGATCACGCTGGACAAACGCACCGAGGACACCTCCGTCGAGGAGCTGCTGGACCTGGTGGCCACCGAATACCGTACCGGCGGCAAGTTCGCCGCAGGGCGCGGACAGTACCTCTCCGAGGTGCGCGGCGACGGCACACCGGGCAGCGCTGCCTGACGGGCTGCCGTCAGCCGGCGCGCACCCGCCGCACCCGCCCCAGCAGGCTCGCCAGCACCGCCTGGTCGTGCGGGCTCAGCTCGGCGAACATCTCCGCCCGCACCTCGGCGACCGCCCGCGGCACCACCCGATGCAGGGCCCGGCCCCGAGCCGTCAGCCAGACCCGCACCAGCCGGCGGTCCGTCGCATCCCCCCGGCGCTCGACCAGACCGCCGGTAGCCATCCGGGAGATCGCACGGGTGACGGTCGCCGTCTCCAGGCGCAGCCGCCGGGCCAGCTGGGTCGGCGTGATCCCGTCCTGGTCCCAGAGGCAGCCCAGGATCACGTGCTGGCCGGCGTAGACACCGTGCTCGGAGAGCCGCCGTTCGACCCCCGTCCGGACCGACCGCGCGACCGAGCCGACGAGGTAGAACGCATCGGTGTCGACGGCGGAGATGCCCGCGCGGGCCGGCGAACGGCGGGGAGGCATTGCGCGAATGTACGCGGAACCGCCGGGCGGCGTCAGCCCGGCAGCACGCCCTGCCCCTGCCGGCGTCAGCCCGGCAGCACGCCCTGATAGTGCGCGAAGACGTTGTGCGGGTCGTACCGCGACTTGATCTTGGCCAGGCGGGCGTAGTTCGCACCGAAGTACGCCCGCTGCCAGTCGGTGATCTGCGGGTCGCAGTAGTTCTGGTACGCCTCGCCGCTGACGTATGGCTGCATGCTCGTCCGGACGGCGTGTGGCCACGCGGCGGCGGACTGCACGGCCGACGACGACGTCGAGTCATACCAGTTGGCGATGTACTGGATCGAGCAGATCGACTTCCGGTGCACGTAGGCCGTCGCCGTCGGGGCAACCCTGTTGACGGCGCCGCCCGCGGCGTCCAGCGCGATGCTGATGTCGGGAATCGGCGAGCTGTCGTGCACCTTCTGCACGGCCGAGACGAGCGCGCCGACGCCGTTGTTCGACAGGGGCCTGTTGACGATGTCCGACGACGCCGCATATGCCTGCCGCGCAACGGTTCCCGCTGGCGTGAGATGGCACTGTTCGTAGGTCTTGTCGCCGCATCCCGCCTCGAACAGCATTGCCTCGGCGTAGCTGTGATCTTCCGAGCTGTTGGAGATCGGGTCCCTGCCGATCGCCGCGATGAGTCCTGCGAAGATGCCGGGCAGGTCGCCGGTGTGGCCGACGTAGCTGCCCGCGATCGCGACCACCGGCAGCGAGTTCGACGACGCCGAGGACAGATGCACGGTGGACCAGATCTCGTCGGGTGACGACGGCGCCCATCGCTGCCACCCGGCGAGCACCGCTGCGGCCTGCGACCAGGACCACTGCAGGTACCACGTGGCGACGGGCGGCGCCGGCCGGGTCTTGAACCGCAACGACGTGACGGCGCCGAAGGTGCCACCGCCGCCGCCGCGGCAGGCCCAGAACAGGTCCGGGTCGTGCTTGGCGTCGACCGTGCGGATCTCGCCGTCGGCGGTCACGATCTGCAGGCTGACGACGTTGTCGCAGGCCAGTCCCCAGGCGCGATCGAGCACGCCGAGCCCGCCCCCGAGGGTCAGGCCGGCGATGCCCACCGTCGGGCAGGAACCAGCCGGTATCCCGACCCCCTTGTCGGCCAGCGTCTGGTAGACGTCGACCAGGCGCGCGCCGGCGCCGACCGTCGCGGTGGCGCGGCCGACGCCGGTGATCGCCGCCAGCTTGCGCACGTCGATCACCAAACCGGGGCCGGCCGACCAGCCCGCATAGGAGTGGCCACCGGAGCGGGGGGCGAGCGGAATGCCGTAGCGGCCGGCGAACCGGACGCATTCGGCCACGTCGTCGGCGCTGGCGCACTGTGCGACCGCCTGCGGCTTCAGCCCGTCGAACCGTGGGTTGAACAGCTGATGGGCGGCGGCGTAGCCGGAGTCGTCGGGCAGCAGCAGCGGGCCGTCGAGACCCTTGCCGAGCGCCGTCCAGTCCGGTGGACCGGTCGGCGACGGCGGCGGGGTGGTCGTCGTCGTCGGAGCCGCACTCGAGCCGGCGGCCGACGTCGGGACCGCCGAGCTCGACGGCAGCGGCTTGCGTTGGGTGGCCGACTTCGAGCAGGCGCCGGCCAGGCCGACGACCGCCGTCGCGCCCGCGACGCGCAGGAACCCGCGCCGAGCGATCGGGGCGTCCCCATGCGGGAGCGGATCGGTGCTCACCCGCGCGACGATAGTGCGGGGTCCCGAGATTCGGCCGGCCACCGCGCCTCCCGCACATGTTGATCATGCGGTTTCGGGACGCGACACGCCGTTCTCGCGCCCCGAAACCGCATGATCAACATCGTGTGGTCGAGGTCGGTGCCTCGCTGGACGGGCGGCGGCAGACGGGTTCGAATATGACGATCCGCCACGGGGTCCCGTATGCTCAACCCGCTTCCGACGCGACCCGGCGTACGGGCGAGCACCGGATCAGCCAGCGTGCGAGCGGCGTGCGAGCATGGTGATCCGGAGCTGCGGCCCCCATCGTCTAGAGGCCCAGGACGCCGCCCTTTCAAGGCGGTAGCACGGGTTCGAATCCCGTTGGGGGCACGTTCGGTACGGTTGTTCGCGCAGCACGAATGGCCCCGTAGCGCAGCTGGTTAGCGCGTCGCCCTGTCACGGCGAAGGTCGCGGGTTCGAGTCCCGTCGGGGTCGCCAGCTCCCACCGGTACCGGTGGGAGCGGGGGCAGGTAGCTCAGTTGGTACGAGCGTCCGCCTGAAAAGCGGAAGGTCGGCGGTTCGACCCCGCCCCTGCCCACCATCCGCAAGGCCAGCGCTCCGGCGGGCTCAGCGGATAGCCGGATCGGTCGGTTGCCATCGCCCGTAGGGCAGACTGCGCTGACATGCAGAAGATTTCCCTCGAGGCGCTAGCTCGTCAGCAGCTCGAAAAGGCAGTCACCGCGGGCGGCGGCCACACCGCTGACACCGTCTACGGCGGCCACGAGAAGGTGCTGCGTCAGACCGTGATCGGCATGATCCAAGGCTCGCACCTCGCCGAACACGCGAACCCGGGCGAGGCCACCGTGCAGGTGTTGCGCGGCCGGGTCCGGCTCTTGGCCGGCGAGGTGGTCTGGGAAGGCCGCGCTGGCGACCTCATCATCGTCCCGAACTCCCGCCACAGTCTCGAGGCGTTGGAGGACTCCGCGCTCCTGCTGACCGTGGCGAAGCTGCCCTGACCGAGCCTGCTCTATCGGAGACCAGATGGTCAGTGGAACCGGGGCCGACCTAGCTGCGCTTCGCTCTCCCGCTTGTGCACGCGCTCGTCGTGGCCGATCTGACGGAATACATCTGCGAGCGAGGCGTACTCGCCGTAGTCGGCGGTGAACTGCGACACGAACGGCTCGTCCTCCCACTCGGGGTGCTCGGTGACCAGGATGGCGTATTCGTGTTCGGCGTGATCTTCGAAGTCGGCATTGAGCCGATACGACCAGGCCGGTCTCACGACGAAGGTCAGCTAGGACAGCTGGCAGTAGGCGAAGGCGATCGCCTGTGGCACCCAGAAGTACCGCAGCCGACCTTCCCGGGTACCAGACCGGGCGATGAGCTCGTCGAGGATCAGCAGGTGCCACTGCTCATTGTCCTGCTCGGCGCGCGACTGCGCGATCCGGTCGTGGATCCGCCGGGCCAGGCGGGTCCGTTCGTGCACATGCGTGATCGCGATATAGGCAGCCTGCTCCCAGGCCTGGTAAGGAACCCGCGCCACGAGCTCCAGCACCTTGAACTTCGACAGGGTGCGGGGCTTGCCGTAGACGGCGTCCAGCGTCGCGAACAGCGCCCGAGCGGCGAGGCCGTAACTGCGAAGCGGAGCCGCCAAGGTCTCCACCTGGGCGGCAGCCAACTGCTCGTGCGACAGGCGCGGGGGCCTGCCGGGCGAGGTTGGCGAGTTGCCCGCGATCTCGCTCATGCAGCGCTCTCTCTCGATGCCTCGCAACGCCGATCGGCATCCGGTGCTAACCCGACGGGTCTGAAAGTAGGTCAGGGCCGCCGCCCGCAATCCAGCGGGGGTTGCACTGCTCCGTGGGCGCTGCTGCCAGCATCGCTGCCAGCAGCGCCGACACAGGCTCGGGCACCGCCTTGCGCCGTCGGCGAACAGCCATGCCACGCCGGGCGCCGTAGCATCGAGCCATGCCCGGCCCGCGCACCCGCCGTCGTCGCCGGCTCAGGCGCGTCCTACGACGGGTGACTCGCGTGCTCCGGGGGCGACGCAAGGTGTCGTGGAGACCCGACGGGCCGCTCGGCGACCTCGGTCACGGAGGCGGCCACGGAGACGGTCCGGGGCGCGACGACGGCGGCGCAGGCGTGCGCGAGCCGCGACGGCCGAAGCCGACATTGCCGATGTCCGGCGCGGCGCCGCTCCCCCGCGACGACGAGCAGCCCGCCGACTTCCGCTGAGGGCGCCCGCGGTGCGACGCCCGCCCCGGGCCCGAAAAAGCCGTGGCTGGGCACGGCGGGTGCACCCGGTGATGGCATCGCGGCCGGCCAGGCGTCCGGAGTATGCTCTGGAAATCCTGTCGTCCACCGGGTCGGTGGCCGGACGATATCCGTGAGGTGATGCTGATGACCGGATCTGATCTCGACGAGCGCAGGCTGACGACGGCCCGCGTGGCGCCGTCCGGCGTCATCGAGAGCCTGTCCAAGCACCTGCTCGTGGACGGCTTCAAGCTGATCTTCGACACCAGGGCGAGCAGCGGGGCGTGGCTGGTCGACGCCCGCAGCGGCCAGCGCTACCTCGACCTCTACACCTTCTTCGCCTCCGCACCGCTGGGCAGCAACGCACCCGAGCTGGTGCAGGACGCCGACTTCATGGCCACGCTCGCCGAGGTCGCCGCCAACAAGCCGGCCAACTCCGACATCTACTCCACCCACCTCGCCGAGTTCGTCGAGACGTTCGCCCGGGTGCTGGGCGACCCCGCACTGCCGCACCTGTTCTTCGTCGAAGGTGGCGGCCTCGCCGTCGAGAACGGGCTGAAGACGGCGTTCGACTGGAAGAGCCGCCGGAACGAGGCCGCCGGCCGCTCGGCCGAGCTGGGTGTGAAGGTGCTGCACCTGACCCGCGCCTTCCATGGCCGCACCGGCTACACGATGTCGCTCACCAACACCGACCCGAACAAGACGGCGCGCTTCCCGAAGTTCGACTGGCCGCGCATCGAAGTCCCGGCGATCAGCTTCCCGCTCGAGGACAACCTCGCCGTGGTCGAAGCCGCGGAGCAGAAGGCGATCGAGCAGGCCCGGGCGGCATTTGAGACCAACCCGCACGACATCGCGGCCTTCATCGCTGAACCCATCCAGGGCGAGGGCGGCGACAACCACATGCGGCCTGAGTTCCTGCAGGCCGTCCAGGGCCTGTGCCACGAATACGACGCGCTGTTCATCCTCGACGAGGTGCAGACCGGCGTCGGCCTGACCGGCACGGCCTGGTGCTACCAGCAGCTCGGTCTGGAGCCCGACATCGTCGCGTTCGCCAAGAAGGCGCAGGTCGGCGGCATCATGGCCGGCCGGCGTGTCGACGACGTCGCCGACAACGTCTTCGCCGTCTCCGGCCGCATCAACTCCACGTGGGGCGGCGGCCTGGTCGACATGGTCCGCTCGCGCCGTTACCTGGAGATCATCGAGAGCCGCAACCTGATCACCGCCGCCGCCAGCGCCGGCAAGCGGTTCCTCGACGGCCTACGTGAGCTCGCGTCGCGGCATCCGCACCTCTCGAACGTGCGCGGCCGCGGATTGATGCTGGCGTTCGACCTGCCTGACGGCGAGGATCGGGCCAGGGTGCTGGCGAGCCTGTCTGCCGACGAGCACGTGCTCTGCCTGCCGAGCGGCGAGCGGGCAATCCGCTTCCGCCCGCCGCTGTCGATCGACGACGACGAGATCGGGTTCGCCCTCGCCGCACTCGACCGCACGCTCGCGCGCTTCGCCAACTAAGGAAAGCGTTATGCCCCAGACCATTCACTCGCACATCGGCGGCAAGCCGGTCGACGGCGTCGGCGCCACCGTCCTGTCCCGCAGCTCGTCGAACCTCGACGACGTCGTCGCCGAGATCGCGATGGGTGACGCCGCGACGTTCGTCGACGCCTGCCGCTCGGCCCGCGACGCGCAGCGCGGCTGGGCCGACACGCCCGCTCCGGTCCGCGGCCGGGCGATCGCCTACGTCGGCCGGCTGGTCGAGTCCAACGCCGAGTCGCTGGCCCGGACCGTCACCCGCGAGATCGGGAAGCCGTACGCCGAGGCACTCGGCGAGGTACGCGAGATCGTCGACACCTGCGACTTCTTCCTCGGCGAGGGTCGCCGGCTCTACGGGCAGACGGTGCCGTCGGAGATGCACGACAAGGCGCTGCTGACGTTCCGCACACCGGTCGGCGTCGCCGGCATCATCACCGCGGGCAACTTTCCCGTCGCGGTTCCGTCCTGGTACATCGTGCCGGCGCTGCTCTGCGGCAATGCCGTGGTGTGGAAGCCGGCCGAATACTCGGCGGCCTGCTCCGACGCGTTTGCCGAGCTGATCCGCCGCGCCGGAATCCCCGACGGCGTGCTCAACGTCGTGTACGCCGACGGCGCGGCGACGTTCGCGGGGCTGGAGCAGGCCCTCGACGCCGGCCTGGTCGACAAGGTCGGGTTTACCGGATCCAGCGCGGTCGGTTCGGCGATCGGCGAGCTGTGTGGCCGGCACCTGCAGTCGCCGTGCCTCGAGCTCGGCGGCAAGAACCCGATGGTCCTGACGCCGAACGCCGAGCTCGACCTCGCCGTAGAGGGTGCACTGTTTGCCGGCTTCGGCACCGCAGGGCAGCGCTGCACGTCGCTCGGCACCGTGATCGTGCACTCGTCGGTGCACGACGAGTTCCTGCACCGGTTCACCGCGGCCACCGCGAAGGCGGCGATCGGCGACCCGTTCGAGGACGTGCTCTACGGCCCGATGCTCGACGAGCGGTTCGGGCAGCGCTTCGACGACTTCCTCGGCTGGATCCGCCCCCACCACACCGTTTCCGGATCCGAAGCGACCGGCCGCATCACCTCGTCCAACCCCCGCGCGGGTTTCGTCGGCAGCCCCGATGCGGGCGTCTTCTACCACCCGACGATCGTCGACGGCGTCCGCCAAGACGACGATATCTTCATGCAGGAGACCTTCGGTCCGATGGTCGGAGTGACCACCTACGACACGTTCGACGAGGCGATCGCGCTGGCGAACCGGCCTGGATACGGACTCTCGTCGGCGATCTACACGACCGACCCCAAGGAGGCGTTCGCCTTCCGCCGGGGCATCGGCGCCGGCATGGTGAGTGTGAACAACTCGACGTCCGGCGCCGAAGCACACCTGCCGTTCGGCGGCAACGGCAGGTCGGGCAACGGCAGCCGCCAGTCGGGCATGTGGGTGCTCGACCAGTTCACCCGCTGGCAGTCGATGAACTGGGACTACTCGGGCCGGCTGCAGAAGGCGCAGATGGATGTCGGCGACGTCGTCCCCGAGCTCGACTACCGCCTGCCGTCTGACTGACCGGAGCCCTAGTGGTCTGTCTGGGATATGACCTGGCCGTGCCTGTGGCGCCCAGGCGGCGCCTCGCCGCGTTGTCGTCGTCGGCCATAGCCACGGCTATGACCTTCTCCTCCGCCTCGCGATGCATCCGCCTGGATCACCACATCCACCTCGGCATATCCCAGACAGACCACTCGTGGTGACGACCGCCCAGCGCGAGCCGATCGACCAGCACTTTCTCGATGCCGTCGCCGACATGGCCGGTCGTTCACCCGCCGGCGGCGCCGACACAACGGGCGTCGAGCGTCTGCTCGATCTCTTCGACGCACAGGCGAGCAGCCGGCACCTCGACCTGGCGGCTCGGTACCTGCGTGCCAGCGGCGACGCGTTCTACACGATCGGATCCGCCGGCCACGAAGGCAACGCAGCGATCGCAAACGCGCTGCGGCCGACCGATCCGGCGCTGCTGCACTACCGCTCCGGCGCCTTCTATCTCGCCCGCGCCGCGCAGGTGCCAGGCACCGACGGTATCCGCGACGTGCTGCTCGGCCTGGTCGCAGCCGCCGACGAACCGATCGCTGGCGGCCGCCACAAGGTATTCGGGCATCCAGACCTCGCCGTCATCCCGCAGACCTCGACGATCGCCTCACATCTGCCGCGGTCGGTCGGCGTCGCGTTTGCGATCGAGCGGGCCGGAAAGCTCGGCGTACCAAGTGAATGGGAGCGCGACGCCATCACCGTATGCAGCTTCGGGGACGCATCGGCCAACCATTCGACGGCGGTTGGGGCGATCAACACCGCATGCCAGATCACCTTCCAAGGCCTGCGGTTGCCGCTGCTCTTCGTGTGTGAGGACAACGGTTTCGGCATCAGCGTCCGCAGCCCGCGCGGCTGGATCGCCGCGGCGTACGGCGATCGCGCCGGTCTACGGTACTTTGCCGCCGACGGACGGGACGTACTCGCGACCCTCGCCGTCGCAACCCGGGCCGCGGACTGGGTGCGCACCAAGCGCCGGCCTGCGTTCCTGCACGTGTCAACCGTGCGGTTCATGGCGCATGCCGGCTCCGATGCCGAGATCAGCTATCGCACGCCGTCCGAGATCGCTGCCGACTACGACCGCGATCCGTTGCAACGCACAGCCCAGCTGCTGATCGATCACGGAGTCCTCGACGCCGCAGGCGTTCTGACCCGCTACGACGCGATCCGCGAACGCGTGGGGGAGGTCGCCGACGAGGTGACGAGACTTCCCAAGCTGACCGCCGCGGCTGCGGTGATGCAACCGCTGTTGGCGGCCCACGCCGCCAGGGTGGCGGCCTCGGCCACCACCGCGGCACACCAAGAAGAGCGCGAACGCGTCTTCGAAGGCAGGCTGCCCGAAGACGAGGGCCCGCTCACTCTGGCGATGGCGATCAACCGCAGCCTCGCCGACCAGCTCACCCGCCGGCCCGAGATGCTGGTCTTCGGCGAGGACGTCGGTCGCAAGGGCGGGGTTTACGGCGTCACGCAACGGCTGCTGACGCGTTTCGGTGCCGGCCGGGTGTTCGACACCCTGCTCGACGAGCAGTCGATTCTGGGCATGGCGCTCGGCTCCGGCCTGTCCGGACTGCTGCCGGTGCCGGAGATCCAGTACCTCGCCTACTTCCACAACGCCGCCGACCAGATCCGCGGGGAGGCCGCCACCCTGCAGTTCTTCTCCACCGGCCGCTACCGCAATCCGATGGTCGTCCGGATCGCCGGATATGCCTATCAGAAGGGGTTCGGCGGCCACTTCCACAACGACAATTCGGTCGCCGCGCTGCGCGACATACCGGGCCTCGTCGTCGCCTCGCCGTCCCGTCCCGACGACGCTGCGGCCATGATGCGCACCTGTCTCGCCGCTGCCGAGGTCGACGGAGCGGTCTGCGTCTTCCTCGAACCGATCGCGCTCTACCACAACCGCGACCTGCACTGCGCCGGCGACGGCGAATGGCTCGCGGCCTACCCGGCGCCCGATCGGTGGCTCGAGTCGCACGTGCCGCTGGGGCGCGCACGGGTCTACGGCGACGGCGGCGACGCCACCCTGCTCACCTTCGGCAACGGTCTCTACCTCAGTTTGCGGGTGGCGAAACAGCTTGCGGTGAAAGGGATCCGCGTGCGCGTCGTCGATCTGCGGTGGCTCGCGCCGTTGCCGGTGGAAGACATCCTGCGCGAGGCGACCGCCACCGGCCGCACCTTGGTCGTCGACGAGACCAGGCGTACCGGCAGCGTATCCGAACAGATCGTCACGGTTCTCCTCGATGCTGGCTACACGGGCACGGTGGCCCGGGTGACCAGCAGGGACAGCTTCATCCCACTCGGTGATGCGGCTCTCACCGTGCTCCTCGACGAGGACACGATCGCCTGGGCGGTGCAAGACTTGCTGGACAACAAGAGAACCGAGGACGGAATCCATGGCTGACAAGCGTGTCGGACCGCTCGAGCTGCTCGCTGTCGATCACCTGCTCTCCGACGAGGAGCTGGCGATCCAGGCGACGGTCCGCCGGTTCGTCGGCGAGCAGATCCGCCCCAACGTGGCGGAATGGTTCGAGGCTGGCACGTTCCCCGTCGAGATGAGCAAGGAGTTCGGCGCGCTCGGCCTGCTCGGGATGCACCTGCAGGGCTACGGCTGCGCCGGCACCAACGCGGTGCCCTACGGCCTCGCGTGCATGGAGCTGGAGGCCGGCGATTCGGGCGCCCGAAGCTTCGTCTCGGTGCAGGGCTCGCTCGCGATGTTCGCGATCCACCGATGGGGCAGCGAGGAGCAGAAGGACCGCTGGCTGCCGGCGATGGCGGCCGGTGAGGCGATCGGCTGCTTCGGGCTCACCGAGGCCGATTTTGGCTCCAACCCGGCGGGCATGCGCACCCGGGCGCGCCGCGACGGCGACGGCTGGGTGCTCGACGGCACCAAGATGTGGATCACCAACGGGTCGGTCGCCGACGTCGCGATCGTGTGGGCGCAGACCGACGGCGGCATCCGCGGGTTCGTCGTTCCTACCGACACTGCCGGCTTCTCCGCGCCGAAGATCGGCGGCAAGCTCTCGCTGCGCGCGTCGATCACCTCCGAGCTGGTGCTCGACGGAGTCCGGTTGCCGGCTGACGCGATGCTGCCTGCCGCGGAGGGTCTGCGTGGCCCGCTGTCGTGCCTGTCCGAGGCGCGGTTCGGCATCGTGTTCGGCGCCCTAGGCGCAGCGCGCGACTGCCTCGAGACGACGATCGCCTATGCGCTGGACCGCGATGCCTTCGACCGGCCGATCGCCGGGTTCCAGCTGACCCAGCAGAAGCTGGCCGACATGACTCTCGAGCTGCAGAAGGGATTCCTGCTGGCGCTGCACATCGGGCGGCTGAAGGACGCCGGGAAGCTCCAGCCGCGACAGGTGAGCCTCGGCAAGCTAAACAACGTGCGCGAGTCGCTGCAGATCGCGCGCGAATGCCGCACCATCCTGGGCGCGAGTGGCATCACGCTGGAGTATCCGGTGCTGCGCCACGCCAACAATCTGGAGTCGGTGCTCACCTACGAGGGCACGTCGGAGGTGCACTCGCTGGTGATCGGGCAGGCGCTGACCGGCATCAACGCCTTTGGCGAAGGTCGCTCGGTGTCCTAGCCAGCCCGCGCCGCTTCAGCGCCGGACGCGTTCACGGGGTCCCTAGCAGCGGAGCGCATCTGGTCCCTTCCATCGGCAGCGGGGGTCCTCCGGCTGCCGGTGAGCGGAGTGGACGGTGTCCTTCGCCGCGCAACTCTGTTTCGAGGTCGAAGGAGTAGGTGCCGTAGAAGTTGATGTGGTCGTGTTGCGCGGGTGTCAGGTGCGCGGCGTGTTCGTCAGTGACGGGTAGCCGTCGGCGCGAAGCGCGTGCAGGGCGTCGCCGAGGTAGGTCGTGGTCCACAGCACTGCGGCGTTGGTGACCAGGGTGAGCAGAGAGCCTGGTCGACCTGGTCGTCGAGGTGACGGCGCCGAACGTGACCTTGGTGGGCGAAGAACAGATCACGGCGTAGTGCGTGCATGCTCTCGCCCTTGTTCAGTTGGCGGCGGACTCGTCGGCGGAGTTCCCCGTCGGCGGCGTAACGGCACAGGTAGATGGTGCGCACGGGCCGGCCGTATCCCTGCAGCGCTCACGCGAGTGAGTTCAGTCGGCTGCTGGCGTGCAGCTTGGCGATGAGCAGGCTGGCGGTTGTGTGCCCGAACTTCATCGATCCGACGAGCCGGAGCAGGTCGTTCCAGTGTGGTCGTGCCTTCGTCGAGGAAGTAGCGCGACAGCGCCCGGGCGGCGAGGCTGCGGGACCGAGGAGCCGGAGGCGAGCACGGCGGACGTGCGGACGGCCCACCTCGCCGTGACACGCCGATCCGACCAGAAGGCTGGCCGCACGCTGGCCAGGCCGGTGCTCGCCGCATGGCAAGACCCCGGCGACACCCCGCTGCCGTTCGACCCACACCAGACTTGGTCGTCATGGGCACCACCCGACCTGCGCACCCAGGTCCTGCCGTGCGGTCACTTCCTGCCCGAGGAACGGCCAACCGAGATCACGGCCGCCATCGCCGATCTCGTCGGCAGCCGACACGCGCCGACGCCCTCCCGTCCGACGGGCGATGGATCATTGACGCATGATCGCGTCCTCCGGCATCACTCGGGCACGATGGGCCAACGTGGCAGCATGGCTTCTCGCGGCGCTGTTGGTCACGACGGGCACGTGGCATTTCGTGTCCCCGCGCGGGTTCGAGTCGATCGTGCCGCGGTTTTTCGGATCGCCCGGATTCTGGGTGGCGACCAGTGGGGTGGCCGAGTTGGCGTGCGCGGCCGGGCTGGCGTACCGACCGACGCGGCGGCTCACCGGCTGGAGCTGTGCCGTGCTGTTCGTCGTGGTCTTTCCGGCCAACATCATGATGGCGGTGAACGCGTTGCACGGCGACGGCAGTGTGCTCATCGCGCTTGTGCGGCTGCCGCTGCAGATCCCACTCGTCCTGTGGGCGGTCTTCATCGCCCGCAACACCGGTGCGAGTCGGTCACCGACGACGTCCGCGGCATTCGCCAGTCGTCGCGCTCGGCGTTCCAGCCGACGAGGTACCAGTACCCGCCGTTGAGGACGTGCCGGTACAGATCGACCACGCAGTTGGACCAGCGGCCGCCCCGACGATCTCCATGACCTGGACCCGACCCTGACCCTCGTAACGGTCTGAACCGACGCGTGCAGACGTGCCCCGCCGTCCCGCAACGCGATTGGCTCGTGAGACGCCGGCAGCGTAGCTGCGGCTGCTCGAACTGACCCTGGAAAGCACGAGTCGCGATACGGTTGCCGCTCGTTCAAAAGTGGGGGTGTAGCAGTGGCCAGCCGGTCGGCCAGGAGGCAATGTTTCGCGCTGGTTGCGGTGTTGGCGGTCGCCGGCGCAGGATGCGCGGCGTCCTCGTCCACCTCGCCAAGCTTTGTTCGTCACGTGAGCTACACGTACTCCTGCTGCGTTGCTGCCGACATCGAGACCGTGCGCCACCCTGGCGACGTTGTGACCCTGCACTGGATCGTCGCGCCATCGTCTGAGTCGGCCCAGGCTCAGCCCGATGAGCCGGTGACGCTTGCCGCTAGCTTGAACGGGCCGTTCTCCGATGTCGCATCGCTGAAGTCCGCTCCCAATGGCGCGTCTGCGCTTCCCGCGGCGGCCGTCAAAACTACGACATGGGCTGGCGGAGCGCCGATCTCTCGCATCCAGATTCCCTCGATCACCCTTGCCGGGTACTACAACCTCTCCTTCAGGGTCGGCAGCGGCGGCTCCAGCGACGGCGGAGCCAGCGTCATCCAGGTCGTCGCCCCATAGGGGGACCAACCAACGCCGCCGCCCTCCGCCGCGGGCAGCTCCGACCGACCGCATCGACACCACGGAGACGACGAACTCAGACACGGCCCGGGACAGCGCAGCGCCCATGAGGAGCACGAGCGCGGCAGCCATGGGCCCCAAACCGTGCCCCTCGAGCGGGGGTTCCCTTAGCAGCGGAGCGAATCTGGTCCCTTCGCTCGCCAGGCTGCGACTCAGCTCGTTGAGGTGCCGACGCGGCTTCCGGTGCTCTACACTTGAGTTGTCCGCGGCACTAGCTGCGGAAAGTGAGCCCGAGAGCCGGCCGGACGACCGTGGCGCTCGGGCTTCGCGCTTGTGCGGGCTCGTTCAGACGTCGCGGACGTGCGTGACGACGGGTGGATGCGTCGGCGCCAGTCTCCGTTCTTCGCCCAGCACCAAGCGATCGCGTCGGGCAGTGCGAGTAGCTGCTCAACGGCTGCCCGGCGGTGCTCGTAGCGCAGATCAGGGCAGCCGGCCTCACGCGTGGCGCGGTAGAGCAGCTTGCGGTCCGAGACGACGAGCGTGTCGTCTTGCTCGAGCACCAGCATCGCGTCGTCGCGGGCGGCCGCGTCGACCACAAGCGCTGTCAAGCACGCTGCTCCTCGTTCCCGTTCGGTGTGGTGGCGACGGCCGGCGTCGTAGATGGTCGCCGTGATGCCCTGGGGCCCGAGCAGTCTTCGGTTCTCCAGCGCGCTGCACGGCGCGGTAGACGGTGGAACGGGCGACGGAGAACAGCTCGGCGAGCTCGGCGCTGGTGTGCTTCCCTGCCCGCCACAGCTCGACCAGGTGCGCTTCCTGGGCGGGTT
The DNA here is from genome assembly GCA_003244255.1 of Pseudonocardiales bacterium. GTDB lineage: Bacteria > Actinomycetota > Actinomycetes > Mycobacteriales > QHCD01 > QHCD01. Next base: position 53,750 of record QHCD01000022.1, read on the forward strand.
TGAGTTTGGGGTTGCTTGCCGCGCAGTCGGCCCTTGGCCTTAGCGATCTTCATGCCCTCCCTCGTTCGCATCCTGATGAGGTCGGACTCAATTCTGCGATCATCCCGAGGAC
>QHCD01000023.1:0-6267 GCA_003244255.1 Pseudonocardiales bacterium
TCAGTTCTAAAGCGCCGCCCACACGTCCTCTGTGCGATGGCGTGCCCGAGGTGTCGGCATGGTCGTGGTACATGTCTTCAGCGGTGCGACTGGTCTTGCGGGTCAGCCAGCGCTTTTCGAAGCCGGTGAGCGAAACGAATGCATAGATCACGAAAAGCACCACGGCGGCGGCGACGATGTACTTCCACCACATCTCGATCACCCCGGATTGTCGAAGGTGGCCACGAGCATAGACTCCGCGCCCGGTCGTTCGTCGGTGCTTCTTTCGTGGCAACGCAACGAGCCAGCTCGAGACCGCGCGCGGTAGGTTCCGACGCAGTGGGCGTCGGCTGAGAGGACCGGTTGATGAGTGAGAACGAGGCGCTGCCGGCCGGGCAGGTCCGCGCGTCGGACGCCGAACGGGACGCCGTCGTCGCGCGGCTCAACACCGCCTGCGGTGAGGGCCGCCTGACCCTGGAGGAGTTCAACGACCGGGTCGAGCGCGTCTACGCAGCGACCATGCGGGCCGATCTGGACGGCCTGCTCACCGACCTGCCGGCCCCCTCGCCCAGCGGCGGCAGACCGGCAGCGCGCACAGGATCGTCGCCGGCTCGGCCGAGCTGGCGGGTCTCGCCGATCGGCGGCTACTCGGCGTCGGGCTCGTGGCGGGTACCGGAGCGAACGATCTCGGTCTCGGTGATCGGCGGTGCCGATCTGGACCTGCGGGAGGCCGAACTCGACGCCCCGGTGGTGGAGATCACCCAGGTATCGGTGATCGGCGGGGTCAGCCTGCGGGTGCCGGCAGGGGTGCGAGTCGAGGTGAGCGGCTTCCACCTGATCGGCTGCCGCACCGTCGACGCCACCTCCCGGCTCTCACCCGACGCACCGACCGTCCGGTTGCGCGCCTTCTCGATCATCGGCGGGGTCAACATCCGCAGGTCGTGACGTCGACGATCGCGCCTCCGGGTGCCCGCCGCGGCCCGGGCAGGTCAGTGACCGGCTGCCTTCGCGGGGCGGGCGACGACGATCGCGGCGACACCGGTCCCGTCGGACGCGCTCGAGCGCACGAGCACCCGCTGCCCGGTCGCCAGCTTGTCCGCGGTCGACTTCTGCCCGGCGACCCGAATCTTCGTGGTCGAGGTGACCGAGTACGCGTGCGCGAACCGGTCCACGCTGGTGACGGTGATCTTGCCGCCGGCGTCGGCCGTGATGGTGCCCCGCTGCAGCTGCACGCTCTTATAGCCGTCCTTGGTCTTCACGGTGACCACGCCGTGGACGGCGCGGCCGAGTGCGGTGCGTCGGTTGGCGTGCTTGCCGTGCGGGTCGTGCTTCGTCGGGGTGCTCGGGCCGCTGCTCGGGCTGCTCGTGCTCGACGTCGCGGGTGTGGACGATCCGTCGGCGGCGTAGGCGACTCCACCCGCTCCAGCGGCTACGACGGCGACGGCGGACACGGCAACAGCCGCGCGACTGATCTTCATTTGCTCTCCTCCCGGCGGACCGGACGTATCGGCGTGTTCGTTCCTCGACGTGCCGGGCACGCGGTGACACTGATGTCCCGCCTGCGCATCCACACTGTGCGGGAGCCGACCGCGGTGTTCGGTAAGCGCCGGGTAAGGGCTTCGTTAAGACCGGCCGAGCCGACCGGCCTGGCCTTGGGCGATGCGATGAGCTGGGGCGGTCGGGCAACGGGAAGGCGGTCGGGATGAGCGAGCAGGCAGCCAACCGCGGGCTCATCCTCGTCGTCGAGGACGAGCGCTCGATCGCCGAGCTGCAGCGGCTCTACCTGATCCGGGAAGGCTTCGGGGTGCACATCGAGAGCACCGGGCAGGGTGCGCTCGCGGCGGTGCGAACCATGCGGCCGGTGGTGATCGTGCTGGACATCGGCCTGGATGACATGGACGGCACCGAGGTGTGCCGCGCGCTGCGGGCGGCCGAGGACCTCACGCCGATCGTCTTCGTCACCGCCCGCGACGACGAGGTGGATCGCGTCGTCGGCCTGGAGATCGGTGGCGACGATTACCTGACCAAGCCGTTCTCGCCGCGCGAGCTGGTGGCGCGGATCCGGGCCGTACTCCGCCGGGTGCAGGCGCCCCCGCCGGCGACGATGACGGTCGGCTCGGTCCGGCTCGACAGCAGCGCCCGGCGGGTGCGGGTCGACGACGCCGACGTCGAGCTCACGCCCACGGAGTTCGACCTGCTCGCCTACCTGATGCGTCGACCCGGTCAGGTCTACTCGCGCGACCAGCTGCTCTCGGCGGTGTGGGGATATCCCGGGTTCGGCAGCCGCACCGTCGACGTCCACGTCGCGCAGCTGCGCGGCAAGCTCGGCTCGGCCAGCCCGATCCGCACGGTCCGCGGCGTCGGGTACTCCGTCGAGACGTCGTGAGCCGCCGGGAGCCGACCGGGCTCGCGTTCCGCATCGGCGTCGTGACCATCGTCGTCGCGTTGGCGTCGGTGCTGATCGCCGCCGCGGTGTCCTACAGCCTGATCCGCCGCGCCGCGCAGGACGAGGCCCGTGCCCAGCTATCGCGCGAGGCGGAGCTGGTGGCCGGCCTGGTCAATCCCGACCGCGACGTGGCGCCCCGGGTGCGTCAGCTGCTGGTCCGATCCGGCATCCGGCTGGTCCTGGTGGCCCGCAACGGCAAGATCGCTGGCCGGCCGCCGCTTGCGTCCTCAGACCTGCAGGGACTGCGCTCGGGTCGCGCCGTGTCGCGGGTCGAAACGATCGCCGGCCACCGCTATTACGTCGAGGGCAGGCCGCGCCCCGGGGGCCGCGGCGTGCTGTTGGTACAGCCGGCCAGGCTGACCAGCGGCGAGGCCCGCGCCTTTCTCGATCGCGAACTGCTTGCCTGCCTCGCCGGCCTGGTGGTGGCGGTGGTCGCCGGGGCGCTGCTCGCCTACCGGCTGGCCCGGCCACTGAGACAGGCCGCATCCGGCGCTCATCGGCTGGCAGCCGGCGAACGGGACGTGCGGATCCCGCGCGGTGGACCGGCAGAGGTGGCCGAGGTCGCGGACAGCCTCAATGCACTCGCCGGCGCCCTGGAGGCCAGTGAGGGGCGGCAACGCGACTTCCTGCTCTCGGTGTCACACGAGCTGCGCACGCCGCTCACCGCGATCACCGGGTTCGCCGAGGCACTGCGTGACGGCGTCACCCCGCCGGAACAGGTGGCGGCCACCGGTGAGGTGATGCTCGCCGAGGCACGCCGGCTGGACCGGTTGATCGGCGACCTGCTGGCGCTCGCCCGCCTTGCCGCCCTGGATTTCCCGATCTACCCCGCCGCCACCGACCTGCGCTCCGTGGTGCGCGATGCCGCACGCGTCTGGGCGGCCCGATGTAGCGCCTCCGGCGTCCGCTGCACGTTGGAGGAGCCGCCCGGACCGGTGTGGTTGAGCACCGATGCCGCTCGGGTGCGCCAGATCATCGACGGCCTGGCGGAGAACGCGCTGAGGGTCACACCGGCAGGCGCGGTGATCGTGATCGCGTTACGGCCGCAACCGTGGGGCGCGGCGGTCGAGGTGCGCGACGGCGGCCCCGGTCTCTCCGACGACGACCTAGCGGTGGCTTTCGATCGTGGCGTGCTCTACCAGCGGTATCGGGGGGTGCGGCAGGGCGGCAGCGGCCTAGGCCTGGCGTTGGTGCAGCGGCTGGCCGTCCGCCTCGGCGGGACGGCGGCTGCCGCGCATGCGCCCGAAGGCGGTGCCTGCTTCGCGGTCACGCTGCCGTGGCCAGCTGCCGCGGTGCCCGGCGAACAGCCGCTCGAACCGCCGTCCGCCGGTGGCCCCGGCAGCTAGTAGTGGCCGCGGCCGGTCAGCCGAGCGAGACGGATCGCGCGGCGGTGAGCCGCGCGGCGACGTCGCCCCAGTTGACGACGTTCCACCACGCGGTGACGTAGTCGGCCTTGACGTTCTTGTACTGCAGGTAGAACGCGTGCTCCCACATGTCCAGCATCAGCAACGGCTGGGTGCCGACGGCCAGGTTCGCCTGGTGGTCATAGAGCTGCTCGATGATCGGCTGGCGCCCGATCGGGTCCCACGCGAGGATCGCCCAGCCGGAGCCCTGCAGTCCGGTCGCAGCGGCCGTGAGGTGCGCCTTGAACGCGTCGAACGAGCCGAAGCCGTCGTCGATCGCCGCACCAAGGTCGCCGTCCGGCCGGCCGCCACCGTCTGGTGACATGTTCGGCCAGAACACCGAGTGGTTGACGTGCCCCGCCAGGTTGAAGGCGAGGTTCTTCTGCAGCATGTTGACGGTGTCGAGCGAGTCCTTCGCTCGGGCCTCGGCCAGCTTCTCCAGGGCCGTGTTGGCACCGGTGACATAAGTCTGGTGGTGCTTGGAGTGGTGCAGCTCCATGATCTGCCCGGAGATGTGGGGCTCGAGCGCGCTGTAGTCGTATGGCAGGTCGGGCAGGCTGTACGTCGACACGGTGTCTCCCGTCGTAACCGGTGGCTCGTGCTGGGGTCGCCTTCTACGCTAGCGACCCGTGATGAGGATCCCGCAATCGGCCGTCGTGCGCACTGCGTGACCGGCTGGCGCCATCCGGCGCAGCACGATGATGGGATCCAGACGACTTTTCCTACCCCGATCTGGCGCATCGTGGCGCCGTTGTGCGTATCGTGGCGCCGCCATGACTTTCACAGCGGCAGGAGCTGGAATCCGCGGCAGCCGCTGGTCGTGCCGTGGTGTGCCGGGCATGACGGCTGCCGGCAGGTGTGCTGCCGGCGCCGTTCGGGGCTGTCGCCAGTAATGCCCATCGGAGGCGGGGGGCGGACGGGGAGATGGGAAAACAGATGCGATGAGCGGCATTCGACGCAACGAGAATCCGACGGCGCAGGCCATCTACCGCGCCGCGGTGGATCTCTTCTACAAGCAGGGTTACGCCGCGACGACCCTGCGCCAGGTTGCCGAGCGGGTGGGCCTGCAGGTCGGCAGCCTCTACAACCACATCACGTCCAAGGAAGAGATGCTGTACCGCATCATGCACGGGCTGATGGACGACCTGATCGCGGAAACCGAGGCGGCAATGAACGCGGTAGACGATCCGGTCGAGAAGATCGGCGCGTTCATGCGCGCCGGAATCCGATTCAGTGGCCGGAATCGGCGCGAGTCGCTGATTGGAACAACCGAGCTGCGGGCGCTGACGGCGGGCAAGCGCCGGTCGATCATTGCGCTGCGTGACCGCTATCAGGCGCTGCTCGCTGGGGCGATCAAAGAGGCGGCTGCCGCCGGTCGGATCTCCGTGCCGGACGAGCAGATGTCAGTTTTCGCCGGTATCGCCATCTGCGCGCATGTCGCGGGGTGGTACCGGGATCGTCAGCGTCTCGACCTCGACGACGTCGCCGACTATCTCTGCAAGATGTACGCGCCCCTCGCGTCGGCCAAGCCGGGCACGTCGTCCGCTCGTCGGCCTGCGCGGTCGCCGGCCGTAGCAGCTGAGCGTTCGAGTCCGGCGGCCGGCCCCCTGGGGTAACTGATGTCTGCGCGGGACCAACCGGTGCGACAATCGGCACCTGTCCGGGATCCGGCGAATCCGGTCGCTCCCGACCGAGAGGTGGTGGCCGTGTACACACCGGCCGCCTTCGCGGCGCCCGACGACGCCGCGGTGCGTGACCTGCTGGCACACCACGGCGCTGCCGACCTGATCACCGCGACCGACAGCGGCCTGCTGGCGACCCTGCTCCCCTTCATCTTTGTCGCCGATCAGGGCGAGCACGGCGCGCTGCTCGGGCATCTCGCCCGGAACAACCCGCAGTGGCGCGAAATCCCGCACGGCGAGGCGCTCGTGATCGTGCGCGGGCCGGACGCCTACATCAGCCCGGCGTGGTACGCGTCGACGCGCGAGCACGGTCGGGTGGTGCCGACCTGGAACTACGTGAGGGCTCATGTCTACGGCCAGCTCGTCGTGCACGACGACGTCGAGTGGACCGAACGGTTGGTGCGGCAACTCACCGATGACCGCGAGCAGGGCATCGAGCCGCCGTGGTCTGTCGACGATGCACCCGCGGCGCACATCGCCGGTCAGCTACGGGCGATCGTCGGAATCGAGCTGCTGGTCACTCGCATAGAGGCTGCGTTCAAGCTAAGCCAGAACCGTTCGGCAGACGACGTCGCCGGTGCCATCGCCGGCCTGCGTGCGCGCGGGGAGACCGCCGTGGCCGAGGCGATGCGGGCGGCCAACCCGCCGTCCTAGCGACCAGCTAGCCCAGCCCGGCCGCGTGCTCGGCCCGCAGCCGCGCCAGCGCGGCATGAACGACCGGCTCGACCCTGTCTCGGGTGACGCCCCCCCCCCCCCC
>QHCD01000023.1:6282-23019 GCA_003244255.1 Pseudonocardiales bacterium
GACCAAGAACTACCAGACGAGCAGGCCGATGACGAGCGCCGAGCTGCGACTCGCGATGCCGGAGACGGTGAGCGTGGCGATGGCCGGGATCGCTCAGGACGTGCAGGAAGGGCTGCTGGCGATGGCTGCCGGCGCCGGGCTGTAGGTGATGGCCGCGATGATGAACGCCGAGGTCGAGGCGGTGTGCGGGCCGAAGGGCAAGCACAATCCGAGCCGGGCCGCGGTGCGGCGCGGCAGCGAGAACGGGTCGGTCACCTTGGGGGCCGGCGGGTGCCGGTCGAGCGGCCGCGGATGCGCGCGGCCGACGGCACGGGGGAGCTGCTGGTGCCGGCCTACGAGCTGTTCAGCCAGACCGAGGTGCTCGGCCGGAGGCGATGGCCCGGATGCTCGGTGGTCTGTCCACCCGTCGCTACCCGGTCGGGCTCGAACCGGTCGGCGCGCGAGTCGAGCAGACGGCTCGCTCGACGAGCAAGTCCGCGATCTCGCGTCGCTTCGTGGCCGCGGCCGAGGCGGCGCTGGCCGAGCTGCTCACCGCAGACCTGTCCGGTCTGGATCTGGTGGCGTTGCTGATCATGGCGTGCACATCGGCGAGCACCTGTGCGTGGTCGCGTTGGGCATCGGGATCGGCGGCGCCAAACACCCGCCCGGGCTGGCCGAAGGTTCCACCGAGAACACCACGGTCGTCACCGATCTGCTGACCGGGCTGCGTGAACGCGGCCTGGACACCAGCCGCCCGATCCTCGTCGGCATCGAGGGCGGCAACGCAGTTGCGGGCCGCGGTGCTGCGAGTCTTCGACCGCCCGGCGATCCAGAGATGCCAACTCCACAAGATCAGAAACGTGGCCGACAAGCTGCCCGATCACCTCGCCTCGACCGTCGGCAAGCGGATGCGCACCGCCTACCACGCCGACTCGGCGATCCTCGCCCAAGCGCAACTGGAAGCCCTCGCCAACGAGCCCGAGCGCGTGGAGCCGCGGTGCGCAAGGAGCGGGTCGGCCTAGGCGGCGCCGCCTAACCCGACTTCCCGGTCCTCGATGATCAATCGGCTAGCGGTGGGTGCGCGGACTCGTCGAGAGGCTGGTGGCAACGAGCCCTAGTGCGAGAAGGCTCAGGGAGATGAGGTCGGCGCTTGTGCTGCGGTCTTCGGCGATGGGCGCTGCCCAGCTGTGAACGGTGACGGCCGGCGGCGGGCTGGTACCGGCGGGGCTGGTGTTGCTGGGACGCAGCAGCGGTAAAGGTGCTACTCACCGACCGTAGTTGTCCACAGATTCTTGGTCGCAGCTCTCCACCTTCGGCGGGAAGTGTCGTAGTCTCCCGCAACGTAAAGCCAGGCCCAAGTGCCGGTATAAATGTCCTGACATTCGGAGGCACGGGGTGTCCGCCGATCGTCGCAGTAACGGGGGGCCGCACGTGACGAACGCCCGCGAGATCGTCGAGGCGGATGTTCGCGAGCTCATCCGCCGGCGCAGCCTCGACCCGGCGAACCAGCCCGCTCGGGCCAGGAGCCTGGTCGATGAGGTCATCGCCGAGTACGAGGAGCGCGCGCTCGGCTCGTCGCTGCCCCCGCTCGGCGATCCGCGGACAGCGGCCAGGGTGGTGCTCGACGCGGTCGCCGGGTTCGGTCCGCTGCAGCGGTTCCTCGACGATCCCGATGTCGAGGAGGTCTGGATCAATGGGCCGGGCAAGGTGTTCATCGCCCGCCGTGGTCGCAGCGAATTGACGACGACGATCCTCTCCGACGGCGATGTGCGCGACCTGGTGGAGCGGATGCTGCGCACATCGGGTCGGCGGGTCGATCTCTCGACGCCGTTCGTCGACGCGATGCTGCCGGACGGGTCGCGGTTGCACGTCGTGATCCCGGATGTCACCCGCCGTCACATGGCGGTGAACATCCGCAAGTTCGTGCTCGCCGTGCAGACGCTCGAGCAGCTCGTCAGCCTGGGCACCCTGACGCCCGCGGCCGCGCGGTTCCTGGAGGCCGCCGTCGTCGCCGGGCTGAACGTGATCGTCTCCGGGGGAACCCACGCGGGCAAGACGACGTTGCTGAACTGCTTGTGTAGCGCCATTCCCGCGCGGGAGCGGGTGGTCAGCTGCGAAGAGGTCTTTGAGCTGCAGGTGCCGTTACCCGACGTCGTCGCGATGCAGACCAGGCAGGCGAACCTTGAGGGCACCGGTGAGATCCAGTTGCGGCGCCTCATCAAGGAAGCCTTGCGAATGCGCCCGTCGAGGCTGATCGTCGGGGAGGTGCGTGAGCGGGAATGCCTCGACCTGCTGATCGCATTGAACTCTGGTCTGCCCGGAATGTGCAGCATTCACGCGAATTCCGCCCGCGAGGCGATCGTGAAAATGTGCACGCTGCCGCTGCTGGCCGGCGAGAACGTCGGGCACGCCTTCGTCGTGCCGACGGTCGCGACAAGCGTCGATCTCGTCATCCATATCGCGACGGATCACCAGGGCGTGCGCCGGGTGCGTGAAATCGTCGGTGTTCCGGGACGGGTCGAAGGCAGCACGATCGAGACGACGGACATCTTCGCCAGTCGCGACGATCGTCTCGTGCGCGCCGACGGATTCCCGCCCCACGGTGACCGATTCGGCCGCGCCGGGATCGACCTCGCGGCCCTCCTCGACGGCGGACGGTCGCACCGCGTCCCGCTCGCCGATCAGTCCGGATTCGGCGCCCCGGCGCTAGACGGCCGGCGAGGCGGTTGAGATGGGTGCGCTGCTCGGGTTGATGCTTGGTGTCGGTGTGCTGCTGATCTGGCGCAGCGGACAACGTCGTCCAGTCCGATCCACGAGCGGCAATTCATGGACGCGACGGCGCACGGAAGCGCTGCTCCAATCCGGCGTTCACGGCGTCTCCTCCGGCCAACTGCTGATCATGCAGTTTGCGTGCGCGCTGCTGGCCGGTGTCATCGTGCTGCTCGGCGTTCGGACCGTGAGCATCGCGTTCTGTTTCGCGGCGATGGGATTCTTCGTCCCGCAGCTGGTAGTGCGCCGGCTGCGCACCCGCCGCTCGGTGGAGCTGCGCGACGTCTGGCCCGAAGCCGTCGACAACCTCGGCTCGGCGGTGCGTGCGGGTCTGTCGTTGCCGGATGCGCTGGCAGCGCTCGGGACGCGCGGCCCGGAGGCGCTGCGGCCGGCGTTCGCGCGGTTCGGCGCCGACTATCGCAGCACCGGCCGGTTCATCGAGTGCTTGGACACGTTGAAGGAGGCACTCGCCGACCCGGTCGGCGACCGGATCTGCGAGACACTTCGCGTTGCGCGGGAGGTCGGCGGCACCGATCTCGGTTACGTGCTGCGCACCTTGTCGGCCTTCCTGCGCGAGGACGCTCGTACTCGAGCCGAACTGGAAACCCGCCAGGGATGGACGATCAGTGCTGCGCGCCTCGCCGTGGCCGCGCCGTGGTTGGTGCTGTTGCTGCTGGGCACCCAGTCGACGACGTTGCGCGCCTACGACTCCGCCACCGGCACCGCGCTACTGGTGATCGGTGGCGTTGTCTGTGTGGTGGCGTATCACGTGATGCTGCGCATCGGTCGGCTGCCAGTCGAACGGCGGGTGCTGCGATGAGCCCGGTACTCGCCGGTGGCCTGCTCGGCCTGCTGGCCGGAAGCGGACTGCTACTCGCGATCGGTGCATCGCCGCCGATGCGAGCCATGCGTCTCGACGACCGCCTCGCGCCGTACCTGCGGGACAGCCCTCGACCGTCGCGGCTATTGACCGACCCCGTCGGTCCGACGGTCGGATTGTTGGCGCCGATACGGCGGCTGCTCGTACCGGTGCTTGGCGACGCGGGACGGCTGCTGGATCGGTTCGTCGGCGGCCGCCGCTCGGTTCGGCGTCGACTGAACGAGGTCGGCGGCACGATGTCGGTCGAGGACTTCCGGATCGAGCAGGTGCTCTGGGGTGCCGTGGGCCTCGCAGCCGGTGCGCTCGTAACGGCGTCGTTCACCGTCGCGGCCGGTCGGCTGAATGTGCTGTCGGCGCTGCTGTTCTGCGTCGGTGGCGTCGTGGCCGGCGTTCTCGCGCGCGACTGGTGGCTCACGAGCGAGGTACGACGTCGGGAGCAGGCGATCCTGGCCGAGTTCCCGGTGGTGGCCGAACTGCTGGCTCTCGCCGTCACGGCAGGTGAAGGTCCCACCGGCGCGATCGAGCGCGTGTGCCGGCTGACCGGAGGCGAGCTCGCGAGCGAGCTCTCCGCGGCGCTCGGGCGATCGCGAGCCGGAGAGCCGCTGGTGCAGGCGCTGCAGGGGCTGACCGACCGCACCCGAGTCGAGTCGCTGGCGCGGTTCGTCGACGGCCTGATCATCGCGATCGAGCGCGGCACGCCGCTGGCCGAGGTGCTGCGTGCGCAGGCCGCCGACGTTCGCGAGGCGGGGAAGCGCGCGCTGCTCGAAGCCGGCGGCCGCAACGAAATCGCAATGATGGTGCCGGTCGTGTTTCTCATTCTTCCGGTCACCGTGCTGTTCGCCCTGTACCCGGGATTCATCAGCATCGTGCAGCTCGCACGATAGGAGAGGAGCCGAAATGCGACCAGATGAGATGATGTGGGGCGCACTCGCCTGGCTACGGGCCGTCGTTGCCGTGCCGGCGCGGCGCGGTCGCGAGCGCGGCGACGTGCCCGGCTGGGTGATGGTGACGTTGATGTCCGCCATTCTCGTCGTGGCGATCCTGGTGCCGTTCAAGAGCCAGATCCTGCCGGCGATCCAATCGGCCATCAACAGCGTGATCAGCGCCGGGAACGGTTGATCGATGGGTCGGTGGCGCCCTGCCGAGCGGGGCGCCGCGGTGGTCGACTTCGTACTGGTCTCGATCCTGCTGATCGCCCTGCTGCTGGGCGTCGTCCAGGTCGGCGTCTACGTGCACGTCCGCAACGTGCTGGCCGCCAGTGCCGCCGCGGGTGCCCGCTACGGGGCGGGAGCGAACGTGCGCAGTCCCGGCGCCGGGGCGGCGAAGGCCGCCGACGTCGTACACCTGGCTCTGGGCGCGCGAGTGTCGGATAACACGACGTGCGTCGGGCGGCTGGCGGCCGGAGCCGGCGGGACGACCCTCGTGCGGGTCGACTGCAGCGCCCGGGTGCCGGTGCTGCTGTCCTGGCTGGGCCCGCTGCGGCCGATCCAGGTGACCGCGCGTTCGCTGGAAGAGGGGTGATCGCCGTGCGCGTCGGCGTGCGGCGCCTGCGGGCGTGCGCCGCTGCTCGGCTGCTGGTCGACGACGCGGGTACGGCGATCATCGAGTTCGTGTTCCTCGGCATCCTCATGCTGATCCCGCTGGTCTATCTGATCCTGGCGATCTCCTACGTACAGCGGAACACCTACGGCGTCACGGAAGCCGCCCGCGAGGTGGGGCGCGTGTACGCGACCAGCGGAAGCTCGTCGGCAGCGACGTACGCGGCCGGGCTGGCGATGGAGGATCAGGGCCAGGGCGGCGCCGACATATCGATCGGCTGGGGACCGCCGGGGACATGCGGGGCCGGCGGGTTCCCACCGTTGACGCCCGGCGGCGTCTACTCGGTCTGCGTCACTCGGCAGATCACCATCCCGGGCGTGCCGCATTTCATCGGCGCCAGCCACAACAGCGTTTCGGGCCGGTTCGTCCTGCACGTCGATGACTACCGGATTCCGGGGAGCTGACGTCGATGCCTCGATGGTGCGCCCGCAGTCTGCGGGGTGACGACGGCACGTTCATCCCGATGATCATCCTGGCCTTTGTAGTCGCTGGGCTGGTGATCACCGGAGGCGCCGCGGCCGGCGGGGCATTCGTGGGCCAGCGCAACCTCGAGTCGGTGTGTGACGGCGCCGCCATCGCGGGCGCGCAGGCGCTGGCAGCCGACCCCTACTACGTCAACGGCGCGCCGGCGGGTGCCTATCCGCTCGGCGAAGTGCAGGCGAAGGTGTCGGCCTATGCGGCGCAGGACGGTGGCAGGGTGCGCGCCGCCGCGTCGACGGACGGCGCGTCGGTGTTGGTTACCTGCACCTCGGTCGCTTATGTGCCGTTCGGCTCGGTCTTCGGGCTTGGCGGTGGAGTGCACGAGAACGCACGGTCGCAGGCCCAGCTGCGGCAGCTACCTGAGGGGTGACCGACATGCTTGGCGACGGGGATCAGGCAGGACTCAGCCAGTCCGCACGTATTACCCGCGACGCCAGCAGCACAGCCGTCGATAATCGTCCGGTGACCGACCAGCGGGCGCTACCAGGGTGCCTGATCGTCACCGGTGTTCCCGGCGCCGGGAAGACGACGACCACCCGCCTGGTGGCGCGGCGATTGCGGCGAGCCGCCCGCATCGACGGGGACGACGTCGCCATGATGATCGTCAGCGGCAACGTCGGGCCGGTCAGCGAGCCCGCCGACGAGGCGGAGCGGCAGCTGCATCTGCGCGCTCGCAACATCTGCTCGCTGGCGAACAACTTCCATGCCGCCGGCTTCGCGCCGATCGTCGACCACGTCATACCCGATCGCGCCGTGCTGCAGCTGATGATCGACAACCTGCAACCGCGGCCGGTGATGCTTGTCCTGCTGGCTCCGCCGCTGTCGGTGTGCGAGCGTCGCAACGTTACCCGGGATCCCCAGGAGCAGGTCGACTACGACTTCAGCGATCTCTACCGCAGCATGCACGCCGAGTTCAGCGGCGTCGGGTGGACGGTCGACACCAGCCACATCCCGCCCGACGTCGTCGCCGATGCGATCCTCGAACAAGCTTCGCAGCGGGCGGGGGTTGCGGGGAGAGTCGCCCGAGAACCGGGATGGTTCAGTCGGCGATGAGCAGGACCGTGTTGCCGCGGATCTCCCGGTTCAACAATGCTGGCAATGGCGTCGGACGTGTCGGTCCAAGGTCGTGTCAGCCCGATCTCGGGATGCAGGTCGCCACGGTCGACGAGGCCGACGAGCGTGGCGAGATCGGCGCCGTCGGAGCGGTCGGACGGCTGACGTCCCGTCCAGCGCCGCAGCCAGATTGATCGTGATGTTGATGGACGACGTGCGCGGCTAGTGGCGACCACTAGGCTCCGCGCCGGAGGAGGCCGATGGCGGATCTGCGCAACGTCGTGGTCGTGATCGGAGCGGCCGGCGGGATCGGGCGGGTGCTGAGCGCCGAGCTCAGCAACGGCCGGCACGTCGTCGCGGTCGACGTCGATCCTGCCGTCACCGACATGACCGGAGAGCACATCACCGGTGTCCATGCCGACGCCGCCGACGAGGCGGCCCTGCGGGCCGCATTCGAGACCGCGTCGGCGATCGGCCCGATCGACGCCATGGTGCACGCCGTCCTGGTTCAGAGCCGCCGGCCGCTTGCCGACCTCGAGCCTGCCGATCTGCGCCGGGTGCTCGACGTCGGCGCCGCATCGGCCGCGTCCGCACTCCAGCTACTGCACGCGCACGGCAGCAGGCCCGCGTCCGGTGTCTTGATCGGCTCGGTCCACGGCAGCCACGCCGCACCGCGGATGGCGGCCTACGCGATGGCGAAGTCGGCGATGCGGGCGCTCGCCCGCGCGGCGGCGATCGAGTGGGGCGCCGAAGGGCTGCGCTGCAACATCGTGGAACCCGGCTACATCGCCGTCCCGGGCCATGTGTCGCCAGCGCACGACGAGGAGTCGATGGCTCGGTTGCCGCTGGCGTATCCGAGTGCCCGCCTCGGCACACCGGAGGACGTGACCGCCCTGACGGTGTTCCTGCTGAGCCAACGCGCCGGCTTCATCAACGGCGCGATCATCCCGATCGACGGCGGCATGTCCGCGGTGATGGCCGAGAACCTGCTCTGAACGCCCTCAGCCCCGCCCGGCCTTCTCGGCGACGGCTTCGAGCCGCGCGCGATAGTCCTGCCACCACTGCGCACCACGGCTCGGCAGGTTGTCGTTGCCCTCACTCAGTCCCGCTCCGCCGTCGATCAGCTCGCGCACGATGTCGGCGTGCCCAGCGTGGCGTTCGGTCTCGGAGATCATGTGCACGAGGATGCGGTGCAGCGTGACCTCGCTTCGCTCCGCCGGCCACCACGGCACCTGCCCGAGCGATTCGAGGTCGAGCGCATCGACCGTCGCATCACAGTGCGCGTTCACTCGCTCGTAGAAGCCGATGATCATCTCGCGTGATTCGTCCTCGGCGGCCCACATGTCGGCGTTCGGCTCGGCGCCGTCGTCGAGCCACGGCACCCTGAAGCGCTTGGTCGCGGCGGGTGGGTTGGAGGTGGCGTTCGGCTCGGCGCCGTCGTCGAGCCACGGCACCGGCTCGGGGAACGGGCGATCGAAGGTCTCGCCGAGGTAGCCGGCCTGCACGCTCGCGACGTGCTTGAGCAGACCGAGCAGGTTGGTGCCGGTCGGCGTCACCGGGCGGCGGACGTCGTATTCGCTGAGGCCATCGAGCTTCCACAGCAGCGCCTCGCGGGCCCGCTTCAAGTAACGGTGCAGATCGGATTTCGCATCGGCGACAGGCATGCCGAGATCGTGTCACGAGCAGCGGACACGCTGCCATCGACTCTCCACAGTGGACGGCCCGGTACGGAGTCTGGTGCCGGCCGGCCGATCGTGCCACGGTGACCAGATGCCCACGCTGAACCCCACGTCGGCCGCCCTGCTCGGCCTGCTGCACGACGGACCCATGACCGGAGGCGAACTCCTCGCCGCGGCGAAGACCCGGCTCGGCACCCTGTGGAACATCACCCGCAGCCAGGTCTACCGCGAACTCCCCGTCCTGGTCCGCGCCGGACATGTCAAGCTCGGAAAGTCCGGCGCCCGCGCAGCGCAGCCCTACGCGATCACCGCGACCGGCAAGCGGGCCTTCGGCGCCTGGCTCGCCACACCGCCCGGGGTCGACCACTTGCGCAACCCGCTGCTGCTTCGGCTCGGCTTCGGCCGCCAGCACACCAAGGCCCAGCTGCGCAGCCTGCTGGCCGACGCGCGCGCCGACCACGAATCCGCGCTCGCCGCGCACCGCGACCGGCTGGCGCGGCTGCGCACAGGCACCGCCGACCAGTTCGCCGTCGCCACCGCCGAATACGGCGTCGCCTACGAGAAGGCGCTGCTGAAGTGGCTGGACACCGTCCCGACCGGTTAGGGCCGCGGGACGTCGTCGCTGCCGTACCCTGAGCGGCTGTGAGTGCCGACTTCGACGCCGAACTGGCCGAGCTCGCAACGACGTTGCGGTCGATCGAGGCCGTCATCGACGTCGAGTCGCTCAAGCGCGAGGCCGCCGAACTGGAGCGGCAGGCCGGCGCGCCCGACCTCTGGAACGATCAGGAGAACGCGCAGCGGGTGAACAGCCGGCACTCCTTCGTCCAGAACGAGATCAAGCGCGTCGAGGAGCTGCGCCGCCGAGTCGACGACCTCGCCGTGCTGCGCGAGCTCGCCGTGGCCGAGGACGACGACGGCGTCCGCAAGGAGGCCGACACCGAGCTCGCCAGCCTGACCCGCTCCATCGGCGAGCTCGAGGTGCGCACCCTGCTCTCCGGCGAGTACGACTCCCGCGAGGCACTGATCACGGTCAAGGCCGAGGCCGGCGGAGTCGACGCCGCCGACTGGGCCCAGATGCTGATGCGGATGTATCTGCGCTGGGCCGAGCGGCACGGCTACGAGACCGACGTCTACGACACCTCCTACGCCGAGGAGGCAGGCATCAAGTCCGCCACCTTCGCCGTCAAGACGCCGTACGCCTACGGCACGCTAGCCGGCGAGCACGGCACCCACCGGCTGGTGCGGATCAGCCCCTTCGACAACCAGGGCCGGCGGCAGACATCGTTCGCCGGCATCGACATCGTGCCGGTGGTCGAGAGCAGCGACGAGATCGACATCGACGAGTCGGAGCTGCGCATCGACGTCTACCGCTCGTCCGGTCCGGGCGGTCAGGGCGTGAACACCACCGACTCTGCGGTGCGGATCACGCACCTGCCCACCGGCATCGTCGTCTCCTGCCAGAACGAACGGTCCCAGTTGCAGAACCGCGCGACGGCGATGGTCGTGCTCACGGCCAAGCTGCTCGAACGTCAGCGGCAGGAGGCGACCGCGCGGATGGATGCGCTGCGCGGCGACGGCGGCAACAGCTGGGGAAACCAGATCCGCAGCTACGTCCTGCATCCGTACCAGATGGTGAAGGACCTGCGCACCGAGTTCGAAACGGGCAACACCGGTGCCGTGCTCGACGGCGACATCGATGACTTCATCGAGGCGGAGATCCGCTGGCGTCGCCAGCAGGAGAGCAGCTAGCGCTCAGGCCAGCCGCACGTAGTACGTCAGCAGGCAGAGCAGCGCCACGACGGCGGCGACGATGGCGAGCAGGAACGTCCGCCAGTCGATCCCGCGCTGCTCGAGCGGGGAACCGCGCAGCGAGCGGCAGACCCGGCAGCCGCCGTCGGCGACCCGCCCCGAGCAGGCACCGCACACGGCGTCGTCTGACCAGTGACCGACACCCATCTGCTGCCTCCCCGCCCCAATCGCTTCCCGCGCAACCCGGGCCGTGTTACCCGGGGTGGGCTACCCCCCAACGGTAGACTCATTGTCCGTGATTCGCTTCCAGAAGGTCACCAAGCTCTACCCGGCCGTCAAACGGCCGGCCCTCGACGCCGTCGACGTCGATGTCGACAAGGGTGACTTCGTGTTCCTGATCGGGCCCTCCGGCTCCGGCAAGACCACGTTTCTGCGGCTGCTGCTGAAGGAGGAGAGCCCCACGCGGGGCACCATCAAGGTGGCCGGACGGGAGCTGAACAAGCTGCCGAGATGGAAGGTGCCCGCGCTACGGCGCACCATCGGCTGCGTCTTCCAGGACTTCCGGCTGCTGCCCAATCGCACCGTTTCGCAGAACGTCGGGTTCGCCCTCGAGGTGATCGGCAAGCCGAAGAAGACGATCAACCGGGTGGTTCCAGAAGTGCTCGACCTCGTCGGGCTCTCCGGCAAGACCGGCCGGATGCCCGGCGAGCTCTCCGGCGGCGAGCAGCAGCGCGTGGCCATCGCCCGAGCGTTCGTCAACAGACCGCTCGTGCTGCTCGCCGACGAGCCCACCGGCAACCTCGATCCCGAGACCAGCCAGGACATCATGCTGTTGCTGGAGCGGATCAACCGCACCGGCACGACGGTGGTGATGGCCACCCACGACAACACCATCGTCGACTCGATGCGCCGCCGCGTGGTCGAGTTGAACCTCGGCAAGCTGGTGCGCGACCAGGCCCGCGGTGTCTACGGCGTCGGCAGATAGGCAGATTAGGACGCCATGCGACTGCGTTTCGTGCTCTCCGAGGTGTGGACGGGGCTGCGCCGC
Source organism: Pseudonocardiales bacterium (assembly GCA_003244255.1). Lineage (GTDB taxonomy): Bacteria > Actinomycetota > Actinomycetes > Mycobacteriales > QHCD01 > QHCD01. The sequence goes on from QHCD01000023.1 coordinate 17,519, forward strand.
AACCTCACCATGACCATCGCGATGATCCTCACTACCGCGATCTCGCTGGTCATGCTGGGTGGCGCGCTCATCATCGCGCGCGAGATCGGCGAGATGAAGAGCCTGTACTACGGGCAGATCGAGGTGTCGATCTTCCTGCAGGAGAAGGTCACGCCGGCTCAGCAGGCCGCGATCGGCAACGGGCTGAAGACGTCGCCGGAGGTCGAGAGGGTCGTCTATGAGAGCAAGGCGGACGCCTACAAGCGGTTCAAGAAGATCTTCAGCGGGCAGCCGAGCCTGGTGCAGGGCACCCCGCCGAGCTTCCTGCCGGCGTCGTTCCGGGTGAAGCTGCACAATCCCGAGCACTATCCGGTTATCGCCCAGCAGTTCGCGCCGAAGAACAACCCCGGCGTGTATTCGGTGCAGGACGACGGCGCGGTGCTGAACAAGCTATTCTCAATCCTGAACGGATTACGCAACGGCGCGATCATCATCGCCGTCGTACAGGCCCTGGCTGCCTTGTTATTGATCTCCAACACGATCCAGGTTGCTGCGTTCAGCAGGCGCACGGAGACCGGCATCATGCGGCTCGTCGGCGCATCACGGTGGTACACGCAGCTGCCGTTCATCCTGGAGGCGGCCATCGCGGGGTTGATCGGCTCCGTGCTCGCCGTCGGCGGACTTGGCCTGGCCAAGCGGATGTTCATCGACAAGACATTCGCCGGCGTCATCCGCCAGGGCCTGCTGCGGCCGGTCGACTGGAACGCGATCCTCGTGGTCAGCCCGGTGCTTGCCGCCGTTGGCGTGCTGCTCGCCAGCGTCGCGGCGTACTTAACGCTCCGGCTGTACGTGCGAATCTGATCCGATGCCGAAGGAATCCGGCCGCAAGCTGATCGCGGGAAACCGCAAGGCACGCTACGACTACGCCATCGGGGACACCTACGAGGCCGGGCTGGTGCTCACCGGCACCGAGGTGAAGTCGCTGCGCGCGGGGCGCGCGTCGCTGGTCGACGGATATGCGTCGATCTCCGACGGCGAGGTCTGGCTCTACGGCGTGCACATCCCCGAATACACGCAGGGCTCGTGGACCAACCACGAGCCGAGGCGCACCCGCAAGCTGCTGATGCACCGCGAGGAGATCTCCCGGCTGATCGGCAAGACGCAGGAATCCGGCCTCACGCTGGTGCCGCTCTCGCTGTACTTCCGCGACGGCAAGGCGAAGGTCGAGATCGCCCTGGCCAAGGGCAAGCGGGCATACGACAAGCGGCAGGCGCTGCGGGCCCGAGACGACCGGCGCGAGGTGGAGCGAGCCTTCGGCCGCCGGCGATGAGGTCGCGGGCCGGGCTCTGGAAAACGAATCGCGGCTGATTCGCACGAGGCCGTAGTGTCGCGGGCCGTGTCTGCCACCGATTCGCGCATCGGCCTGGTGTGGCGGCCGATCGAGGCCGCCGACCTGCCAGCGATCGTGGACCTGCTCGCGGCGGCCGGGGCGGTGGACCACACCGAGCAGCATTTCAATCTCGACGACGTCAGCCATCTCTACGCCAACCCGCAGATCGATCCCGGCCAGGACAGCCTGCTGGCGGCGTCGCCCGAGGGCGTCGCGGCGGCGAGCATCGTGGTGTCGGCCGGGGACGCGCAGGGGACCTTCCGGGCGAGCTTCCTCGGCACCGTGCGCCCCGGCGCGCGCGGCCGCGGCATCGGCCGTGAACTGCTGGACTGGTCACTCGCCCGCGGCACCGCGCTGCACCGCGAGCGGGCGCCGCAACTGCCGGGCGCAGTCGACCACGCGGTCTTCGAGGGCAACGACGGATGGGAATCGTTGTGCCGGGCGGCCGGCCTCACGGCCGTGCGGTGGTTTGTCGAAATGCAGCGTCCGCTTGCCGGCCCGACGCCGAAGGCGCCGCTGCCGGACGGCGTTCGCATCGAGGGCTACCCGCAGTCCTACGACGACGCGGTGCTTGCCGTGCGCAACGAGGCGTTCACGACGCACTGGGGATCGCTGCAGCGCAGCCCAGAGGAGTGGGCCCGGCTGACCGGATCGGAGACCTTCCGGCGCGACCTCAGCCTGATCGCGATCCACGGCGACGACGTCGTCGGGTTCCTGACCGCGTTCGTCTACCCCGCCGCGACCAAGGCGAGCGGCATACCCGAGACCTGGGTCCGCTCCGTCGGCACGTCGACCAACCACCGGGGCCGGGGAATCGCGAGCGCCCTGCTGGCGCGGGCGATCGAGCTGCATGCCGCGGCGGGTTTCGAACGAATCGGCCTTGAGGTCGACGTCGACAACACGACCGGCGCGTTGCGGCTCTACCAGCGGCTCGGGTTCATCGTCGCGAGGCGGGTGGCCGCGTGGGCGCTGGAGCTGCCGGCGTTGCGATGACCGCCACGAGCAGGTCGTCGTCGGTGAAGACCGCCGTCGCGACCTGCTCGATCTCCGGGCCGAGAGGCCGGTCGTCGTCCAGCGGCGGGACCTGCGCCCGCACGGCGTCGTAGAGCCGGCAGGCCCCGACGCCGATGCTCGGTGGCGCCGCGAACTCGATCGCCTGGGCCGCCATCAGCGCCTCGATCGCGAGCAGGCGCGGGAGCAGCGCCGCGATCCGGTCCAGCCGGCGCACGCCGAGCGGCAGGTTCGACGAGTCGTCCTCGACCTCGCTGGCGCCTGGGCGCGGGTCGAGCACGGTGGGGTGGGCATGGTGCATGATCTCGGCGGTGAGCGCCTCGGCGGTCTTCAGCACGGGCGCGAAGCCGGACCGGCCGAGGCCGTGAGTGGTGAGGTTCGCCGGCAAGCCGGTCATCGTGGGCGAGAGCAGCCGGGCACATCGCGCCGTCGCCGCGGCGGCCGCCTGGGCCGTGGCCAGCGCCACCGTGTCGACGGCGAGGGCCAGGGCCGGGGTGTGAAACCCCGCGGTGGGGAGCACGGTGGCGTCGTCGAGGACGAGCGGGTTGTCGCCGTTGCCACGAAGCTCCGCATCCAGTGCGGTGTTCAGGCCGGCCAGCGCCGTCAGCAGGGCACCGTGGGTGCAGGCCACCGCCCGCAGGCTGATCGGATCCTGCAGTCGCCGGGCGTTGCGCGGGTCGGTGAGCTGCCCGCCGTCGAGCAGCGCGTTGATCAGGGCCGCCGATTCCGCCTCCCCGGGCGCGGGCCGCGCGGCAATCGCGGCCGGTGACATCGGCGCCGTGCTCGCCCGGAAGCCTTCGAATGTCAACGCGACGACACCGTGCGCCCACCGGGCAAGCCGCTCGATCCGGCGGTCCACCAGGGCGGCGTGACCGATGCTGACGGCGTTCGATCCGACCAGCGCGAGCCCGTCTCGCGGGCCGAGCGTGATCGGCTCGAGACCGGCAGCGGCCAGCGTCGCCGCGCCGTCGGCCTCGACCCCGTTCAGGCAGGCACGACCCTCGCCGACGATGGCAGGCCGACGTGGGCCATCGGCGCGAGGTCGCCGGTGCCGAGGGCTCCGATGCTGGGCACGACCGGGTGGACGCCGGCGTTGAGCATGGCCACCAGCAGGTCGGCGATCACGGCGGAGGCGCCGCTGCCGCCGACGGCCATGCTCGCTGCGCGACAGAGCAGGCCGGCGCGCACGACCCGCTCTGGTAGCGGATCGCCCACGCCGGTTGCCCGGCCGCGCACGGTGCGCAGGCTCATGCCGGCGAGCTCATCGGCGCAGAGCTGGTGCACCGATCGGGCACCGAGGCCGGTGGTGACGCCGTAGACGGGTGTGCCTGCGTCGACGGCGCGGAGCAAGGCGTCGCTGGTCCGCTGCATGGCGTCGAGCGCGGCGGGGTCGATGCGCACGGTGCGCCGCCGCTCGGCCACGGAGTGGACGTCGTCGACGCCGATTCCCCCGCGGCCGAGTAAGAGCGGCCGCTCAGGCATACCGCAGCCGGTGGCCGATGCCCCGCTCGGTGGCGCGTTCGAGCATCGCGGCACCGAGCGCAATGTCCGACGTCGACAGCCCGCGGTGCCACAGCAGGATGGTCTCGTCGTCGGACTCCCTACCGGGCCTGTCGCCGGCGACGATCTCCGCGAGTTCGGCGTACAAGGTCTCCCGGGTGAGCCGCCCGGTGTCGACGTGGTGGCGCAGCGCGCCGTACGGCCCAGCGCCGACCTGACCCCAGTCGTCGACGACGACCTTGTCCATGATGTCGGTCAGCGTGGGCTCGACGGCGCTCATCGTGCCGTAGGGCACGACCAGCGCGCCGGGTGTGATCCAGTCGGTGCGCGGTTGTTGCGGACGCAGGACGCCCGGTCCCGGTTGGCTGCTGGTGTCGAGCCACTCCCCTCCGCTGCCCCGGCGTCGGCGCCGCGTACTTCGGTCGGCCGGCAGGGTCAAGGGTGGGCCGCCGTAGGCCCATCCGTGTAGCGATGCGCAGCGCCCTTGATGCGGTCGCCCGAGCGGGTAGTTGACTGTTCCGCCGGTGGCGGTGGAGCGAGCAGGCGGCGTTCAGCGTCTCGACGCTGGCGCTGCCGGTGAAGGACCTCTACACCCGCCTGGCGGGCATCGCCGGCGACCGGGACGACCTGGTGGTCGTCGACACTCCCCCGCTGGCTGAGCGGGCCGGGATCGTGCTCTCGGCGCTGCGGCTCGCGGATCTTGTCTTGGTGCCGGTGGCGCCGACGATGGCCGAGTTCGAGCGGCTCGGTGACGTGTGGTCCTCGATCGCGGACGTGGAACCGCTACGCCGCGACCCGGTGGAGGTGGCGGTGCTGCTCAACCGGACGGTGGCCAACGCCTCGTCGACGGAAATGGTGCGCGCGGCGATCGCGGCCGGGACCGGCGGCTGGCCGTCGCGGCGAGTGCTCGAGGCGACCGTGCCACGGCGCGAGGCGCTGGCGCAGGCCTTCGGCGCCGGCGTGCCACCAGGCGGTCCGTACGGCGCGGCGGTCGACGAGCTGGACCGAGTGGAGGCGGCGGCGTGATGGCTCGACCAAGGCGTGACCTGACCAAGCAGATGGAGCAGGCCGCGGCCCGCCCCGCCACCCCGCCGCCGGCAGGCGGGCCGGCACCCGCGCCGCGGGCGAAGCTGGTACGGCTCTCGCTGGACCTGGCGCCAGCGGCCTACCGGGAGCTGCAGGAATTTTGCTCGGCGACGGCGGTCGCACTGGAGCGGCCGCGGGTCACCGGCGTCGAGGTGCTGCGCTCCCTGCTCGCCGAGCTGGCCGAGGACGAAGCCCTCGGCCAGCGGGTTCAGGCGCGCCTCGCCACCCTCTGACTCTTACGGAGAAGCTTTGCCGCCGTACGTAGGTACATAGGTACGGCTGGCCTAGCGCGTTGGCCGTGCAACCGCTGTCCTGCGTGCAGCACACTGTCAACCAGCGTGATCACAAATAGGTGTCAATCGGGCTCTACGCGGCCAAGCGTGGTAGCCGGCCTCTGATTCGTGCTGGTTGTGGAGTCTGCCAGTCGAGGCCGCAGTGCAGCAGCAGGCGGAGTCGGTAGTTGTCGAAGTTGCGGAACCCGTGCCCGACGCGGTTGATCTTCTTGATCAACGCGTTGAATCTCCTATGTTTGTCA
>QHCD01000024.1 GCA_003244255.1 Pseudonocardiales bacterium
GATGTCGGCGCGCTGTTCCAGACGCCGGCCGAGGTTGCCCGCCAGGCCGTCGAGGCCGACGTGCACATCGTCGGCGTCAACTCCCTCGCCGCCGGGCATCTCACTCTGGTGCCGGCACTGCGCGACGAGCTGGCCGCGCAGGGCCGTCCCGACATCCTCATCGTGGTCGGCGGCGTCATCCCCGCGCAGGACTTCGACGAGCTGCGCGCAGCCGGGGCGGCGGCGATCTTCCCGCCCGGAACAGTGATCGCTGAGGCAGCGCAGGGCCTGCTCCGCGTACTCAACGAGCAGCTGTCCGCCGGCAGCTCGGCCGGCTGATCCGGTGCGCGCTGCCCGTCTCTCCTCGCGAGCGGTCACTTACGCGTCGAGTGGCCGCTGTAGATGACCACTCGCGACGTAAGTGACCACGCGACGTCCTCGGCGTTGGCCGAGGGGGTGCTGGCCGGCGACCGCGCATCCGTTGCCCGCGCGATAACGCTGGTGGAGTCTCGGCGCGCCGATCACCGCGAGCAGGCGCAGCGGCTGCTGGTCGAGCTGCTGCCGCACGCCGGCAAAGCGCAGCGCGTCGGCATCACGGGCGTACCGGGCGTGGGCAAGTCGACGTTCATCGACCAGCTCGGGACAAACCTGATCGCCGCTGGGCACCGCGTGGCTGTGCTGGCCGTCGACCCGTCCTCGAGCAAGTCCGGCGGCAGCATCCTGGGCGACAAGACCCGGATGACCCGGCTGGCGGCTGATGAGAGTGCGTTCGTCCGCTCCTCCCCGAGCGCGGGCACGCTCGGCGGCGTGGCCAAGGCCACTCGCGAGACGATGATCGTGATGGAGGCGGCCGGCTACGACATCGTCCTGGTCGAGACGGTCGGGGTGGGGCAGTCCGAGTTCGTGGTGGCCGACATGGTCGACACGTTCCTGTTCCTGACGCTGGCCCGCACCGGTGATCAGCTGCAGGGTATGAAGCGCGGCATCCTCGAGCTGGCCGATGTGATCGGGGTGAACAAGGCCGACGGTGCGCATGCGGCCGAGTCCGAGCGGGCGGCGCGCGAGCTGTCGAGCGCATTGCGTTTCCTGCGCGGCGGCGGCGGCGAGTGGCAGACGCCGGTGGTGACCTGCAGTGGCCGCGAGAACACGAACATGGACCGGGTGTGGAAGCACGTCACCCGGCACCGCGACCGGCTGGTCGAGCGGGGCGAGCTGGAGCCCAAGCGGCGCCGCCAGCTCGTCGAATGGACGCGCTCGATGGTGCGCGACCGGCTGCTCGACCGCCTGGGCACGCCGGGCCTGCGCGCCGCGGTGGCCGCAGCCGAGAGGGCCGTCCTGGCCGGCGAGATCACCCCGGACCAGGCCTCGACGCAGATCCTGGCCACGCTCGACGCGTAACCGCTTTGCACCTTTCAGCGCCGTGAATCGGCCCGATTTGGGGCGCTGAAAGGTGCAAAGCGGGTTAGGCCGGGTGGTGTCGCTCGAAGACGTGGCTGAGCGTGTAGTCGCTGTCGCGGGAATCGGCCGTCGCCCCGTAGTAGGACGCCAGCGCCAGGGTGATCATGATGAGGACTAACACTAGAGCGATCATGGCAGTAAGTCTGTGCCCATTCAGATCAGGACGCGAGCGACTAATGTCGACGTGTGTTGAGTTACTGCCAATCATCTGGCAGGCTGCCGAGCATGCCGATCCGATCCGTCGCCATCGTCGCCGTGCCTGGTGTCCAACCGTTCGAACTCGGGGTCGCGTGGGAGGGCTTCGGTATCGACCGCCGCGACGAGGGCGTGCCCCGCTACGACTGCTCGGTCGTGTCGATGACCCGCACGGTGCCCACCGCCGGCGGCTTCTCGATTACGACACCGCACCGCCTCGAGCACGCCCGCAAGGCCGATCTCGTCATCGTGCCGGCCAACGTCGACCGGAGCGTGTGCCCTGAGCCGCTGCTCGACCTGCTGCGCGAGACTGTCGAGCGCGGCGCCAAGGTGATGAGCGTGTGCTCCGGCGCCTTCGTGCTTGGGGCGGCCGGCCTGCTCGACGGGCGCGACTGCACCACCCACTGGCGCTACGCCTGCGAGTTGGCCGACCTGTACCCGGCCGCGCGGGTGAACCCGGACGTGCTTTTCGTCTGTGACGGGCAGGTGCTGACGTCGGCGGGGTCAGCCGCTGGCCTTGACCTGTGCCTGCACATCATCCGCGCCGACCACGGTGAGGAGATCGCCCGCAAGGTGGCCCGCCGGATGGTCATGCCGCCGCACCGCGACGGCGGCCAGTCGCAGTTCGTCGATGCGCCCATCCGGGTGCGTCCGGCCGACACGCTGGCGCCGCTGCTCGACGAGCTCGCCGACGACCTGGGCACCGAGCACACCATCGAGGCTCTCGCGGCCCGCTGCGCGATGAGCCCGCGCACGTTCGCCCGCCGGTTCCGGGCCGAGACAGGCACCACGCCGCATCTGTGGCTGACCCACCAGCGGGTGCTGCTCGCCCGCCGCATGCTCGAGGAGGGCGACGACGGCGTCGACGCGGTGGCTGCCCGCTGCGGCTTCGGCTCCGGGGCAATGCTGCGCCATCACTTCGCCCGCATCGTGGGTGTCTCGCCCGCTGCATACCGGCGGGCGTTCCGCAACCGTGAGTCGGCTGCCTGACGTGAGCCTGACGGGAGTGGCGCCGCCGGAATCTCTGGAAGGCGAGCGGCTCGTGCTCGAACCGCTGCGGGTCGAGCACGCCGACGAGATGGCCCAGCTGCTCGACGACGCCACCCTGCACACCTTCATCGGTGGCGAGCCGGCCAGCCACGAGCAGCTGACCAAGCAGTACACCAGGCAGGTCGAAGGCTGGTCCGGCGACCACACCGAGCGCTGGTTCAACTGGGTCGCCCGCGAGCGCGCCAGCGGTCAGGCCGTCGGCTACGTGCAAGCCACGGTGACCGAGGACGACGACCGCCTCGCGGCCGACGTGGCCTGGGTGATCGCCGCACCGCAGCAAGGACGCGGCTACGCCCGAGAGGCGGCCAAGCTCATGACGGACTGGTTGCAGGGCCAAGGCGTCGAACTGGTCACCGCCCACGTCCACCCCGAGCACGACGCGTCGGGTTCGATCGCCCGCTGGATCGGGCTGAGCCCGACCGACACACTGGTCGACGGCGAGGTCCGTTGGTCAGGTTCAGCAAAGGAGTAGGCGGACCGCGGCGACCGCGACACAATCGGGCCTAAGCAGAACCCGGCCAGGCGCACCGCGTTTGAAACGCTCGTCGAGTTGGCCGCCAGCCCGAATTACATCGACGACGGGCGCTCGTCCTCGAACAGGTTCAGCCAATGCCGTGCCTGCGGCCACTGCGGGCGGATCAGCGACTCGAACACCGCCGACGGCGATGCCGGAAGCCCGCGAGTCCGCCGTCCAAAAAACCACCACGGACCAATTGTCGCGGCCTCAAGTGATGTCGCGGTTCAGGGTGACGGCAGCACCCAATGCGGCCGGAATCAAGGCCCACAGCATCAGGATGATGACGCCGCCCGCCGTCGACAGGAGGTGGACTCCCTCGGGACCGTTGTTGCCGCCCGGGTAGAGGATCGCGATCATGGCGCCCTCCGGGGTGTACGGGAAGACGGACTTCGCGCCCGGAATCGCAGCGATCACGTTGTTGACCACGAACAGGAAGACCAGCCCGAGGCTCATCGCCAGCGCCTGGTTGCGCAACAGGGCCCCAATGCCGACCCCTACGACCGCGAACAGGGCGAACACGAGAACCAGCCCCAGCATCGCGTGTCCGACTTCGCCGCCCAGTGCGAGGTCGATGCCTTTGCTGGACAGCCACGGTGCGGCGATTGCGAGCTGTACCGCGATCCCGGCCGCGGCGTACGCGGCGCCGACGAGCGCGTAGGCCAGCAGCTTGGCCGAGACGATCGCCCAGCGGGACGGTGTGGCCAACACGGCCGACGTGAACGTCTGATGGCGGAACTCGGTCGTGATGCCGAGGATCCCGAGGATAAACGCAACGGCGAGGCCGCCGTTGGCGTTGGCGAAGATGGTGGCGACGTCGGCCGGCTTGCGGACCTCGTCGGAGGCAAGGCCCGCCACCGCGGCGAGGACCGACACCGCCAGGCTCGCGAGCAGCAGCCAGAACCAGACCTGCGTGGTGCGCAGTTTCAACAGTTCGGCGCGGACGAGGCGGATCACGGCCCACCTTCTTCGGTGAGGGCGAAGAACAGCTCCTCGAGGTCCTCCCGCTGTCCCCGCAGCTCGTGCAGTTCGACGCCGGCCACTAACGCCCAGTGGCCGACCTCCGCCGGGGTGGCGCCGTGCACGATCAGGACGTCGGGGCCGCTCTGTTCGACGACGGCAGGCGTCGGCACCGCGGCACGCAACCGGTCGAGCTGCGGCGTGCGGACGATCACCCGGTCGGTGCCGGCGGTGAGTTCGGCGATGGAGCCGTAGGTGACCAGGCGTCCGCGGTTCAGGATCACCACCCGGTCGGCGATCTCCTCGATCTCGTTCAGCTGGTGGCTGGACACCAGGACGGTCCGTCCTTCGTCGGCCAGGGCGCGCAGCATCGTGCGCAGCCAGCGGATGCCCTCAGGATCCAGCCCGTTGGCCGGTTCGTCCAGCACGAGCACCCGCGGGTCGCCCAGCAGGGCCGCGGCGAGGCTGAGCCGCTGGCGCATGCCGAGCGAGTACGTGCGCACCTTGCGCCGGGCCGCCGCGGCCAGCCCCACGTACCCGAGTACCTCGTCGGCCCGGGCCGCAGGTAGCCCGGCGACGGTGCACAGGATGCGCAGGTGGTTCCGGGCGGTGCGGGCCGGGTGGAAGCTGGAGGACTCCAGCGCGGCGCCCACCACGCTCAGCGGCTCGGGAAGTTGCCGGTACGGCAGCCCGCCGATCGTGGCTCTGCCGGACGTCGGGTGGACGAGCCCGAGCAGGGCACGCAGGGTGGTGGTCTTGCCGGCGCCGTTCGGGCCGAGGAAGCCGGTCACCGAACCAGGCTCGACGGTGAAGCTGAGCCGGTCGACCGCGCGGACCGTGCCGCCGAAGACCTTGGACAGGTCGTCGACGACGACCCGGGCGAGCATTCGGGTCTGGGCGATCCGTTCCTGGGTCGCGGAGTCCGGGCGCTGGTCGGTCGCCATGGGTCGGTCCTCCTGGTCGGGTCGTGCTCTGGTCTGCCGGTCTGATCTGCTGGTCGGGTCTGGCGACACGCTGTATCAGTTCCGTCGATCTGATCCCGAGAGGTAGATAATAAGGTATGCCTGATGTTCAGGGTAGCCGAAACACTTGGGAGGTGTCCATGGCGAGGGTTCACGATCCGAACACGCTCACCCTGCTGGCGCGCGCCCATCTCTTCCTGAGTCGGCAGGTGACCGAGGGAGTGACGGCTGCCGGATATCCCCTGCGATCGGCGCACAACGCCGTCTTTGGCCAGCTCGGGCCTGACGGCAAACGGCTCACCGCTCTGGCGAAGACCGCCAACATGACTCCCCAAGCCATGGCCGAGATCGTCGATGAGCTCGAGGCCCTGGGCTACGTCAAACGAACCCCCGACTCCACCGACCGCCGAGCCAAACTGATTACGCTGACCGCAGACGGACGGTCCCTCACGAAGCTCGGCGCCGACACCATCGGCCGCATCGAGAAGCAGATCAGCACCATCCTCGGCAACGACGGCCACCGAGAGCTTCGCGCCCTGCTGACCCAGTTGCTCCCCGACACAGACGAGTAGCGGACCACCCGCCAAGGCGTCAGGACGCCGCGTCGCGCTCCGCGACGCGGGCAACGAGTTCGGCGACGGGTGGCTCCTGCATGCCCCCTTCTGTCGCGTTCAGCGCACGGATCGGATCACACCCAGACCAGAAGCCTCGCGAGGAGTACCGAAGACCGGCGCAGCCCCGTGGGACCGAGGCTGCGCCGCTCGACGCTCTGGCCCAGGAAGCTCAGAGGATGTAGAGCATTCCGGGTAAGTCGGGAGCGCCCACAGGTCGTCGGCCGCGAGGCCTTCGAGCGTGTCGGCCTTCGCGATCCGCACGGTGCCCCCGACCCGCCCTTGGACTCCGGATCGAACGGGACACACGTATGGACTGTCAGGTTGTAGCGGCGGCCCGCGGCGACGATCATCGGGGCCGCACCGGGACCCTGGCGACATGCTCGACCGTCACGGTCTCCTCGTTGTTGTCGGTCGACGCATAGGCGGTGTCCACCCACCTGTCGCAAAGTCAACCGCGTACGCCGCCGACAGCGGCCGCCGATAGGCGCGTGGACTCCGACGCCGGCGCCGACGACGGTAGACCCAGCGGTGATATCGGTCTCCGGGGACCAGATCATGCTCTCCGATGCCTTCGAGCCCACAGTCTTCGATCGGGTCAACACATTGGGTCCGATTCCACACCGCAAACGTCGCCGATCTCGAACGCACGGTCATGGCGCGATCGGTCACTGTGTCGCTATCGGGGTACCCAGGGATGGTCACCAGTCCGTTGATCCCTGAGCGCCGCCCCACCTGCCCCCGCCACACCGCAATGCAGCCGCCACTACTCTGCACAGAGTGCACATCGACACTCCTGCGGCGCGGATCCTCGACGACGTCATCGCGCTGCGCCGCGACCTGCACGCTCACCCGGAGCTCGCCTTCGAGGAGAAGCGGACCACGGACGTGATCGTCGACCGGCTGCTGCGCGCCGGCCTGGTACCGCAGGTACTGCCTGGCGGCACCGGCGTCATCTGCGACATCGGCGCCGGCGGGCCCATCGTGGCGCTGCGGGCCGACATCGACGCCCTGCCGATCAGCGACCTCAAGGACGTGCCCTACCGCTCGACCGTCGATGACGTCTGTCACGGTTGCGGCCATGATGCGCACACTGCGATCCTGCTGACCGCGGCGGCAGCACTCGCCGGCGCTGGGCTCCCGGGCACGATCCGGCTGATCTTCCAGCCCGCCGAGGAGAGCCTGCCTGGCGGCGCGGTGTCGGTGGTCGCCGCCGGCGCACTGGACGGAGTGCAGCGGATCTTCGCGCTGCACTGCGACCCCCGCCTGGACACCGGCCAGATCGGCGCCCGGGTCGGGCCAATCACCGCCGCCTGCGACCAGGTCGAGGTCGTGCTCTCCGGCCCCGGGGGCCACACCGCGCGGCCGCACCTCACCGTCGACCTCGTCTACGCGCTGGGCCGGCTCATCACCGAGCTGCCCGACCTGCTCTCGCGGCACGTGGATCCCAGGGCGGCACTGTCACTGGTGTGGGGCGCGGTCGACGCCGGCCGCGCCGTCAACGCCATCCCCATGTCGGGACGGGTCCGCGGCACGCTGCGCGTCTTCGACCGCGACGCATGGACGGCCGCCGAGCCGATGGTGCGCACGCTGGTCGAGCAGATAGCGGCCTCATCAGGCGCCCGCGCCGAGACGACCTACCTGCGCGGCGTCCCGCCCGTGGTCAACGACGCCGACTCCGTCGAGCTGCAGCGCGCCGCCGTAGTGGCTGCGCTCGGGCCCGCCGCGCTCGCCGAGACCGAGCAGAGCATGGGCGGCGAGGACTTCGCCTGGTACCTCGACCACGTGGCGGGATCGCTGGCTCGGCTCGGCGTCCGGCGGCCCGGGCAGTCGATGTACGACCTGCACCAGGGGACGTTCGACGTCGACGAGCACGCGATCGGAGTCGGAGTGCGGGTGCTCGTGCACACCGCCCTCGCCGCGCTGTCCACCTGACGCTGCCGGACTGAGACTGCCGGGTCAGGCACCGGCAGATCGGCAGGGGCGGGACCGCAGGTCGCTGACGTAGTCGTCGGGCGCACCGGCCCGCTCCGCGGCGTCGGCCATGACGGCGAGGTAGCGGGCCGACGGGAGCCCGCCTTCGTACTCGTTCAGCGTGTACGTCCAGGCGAGCGACGTGCCCGAGAGCGTGTGGACCCGCAGCCGGATCTTGTGGTACAGCCCGGTGTCGGCGCTCTCCCACCGGTCGAGCGTGCGTTCGTCGTAGCGGTCGACGTCGTACAGGGCGACGAAGACGTGCGATCCGGCCTCCTCGACGACGGTCGCGAGCGCGCCCTCCCAGCCGAGGTGCTCACCGCCGAAGGTGAGCCGCCAGCCGGCCAGCCAGCCGGATCCGGCCGACGGTGCGTGCGGGCAGCGCTGCAGCATCTGCGCCGGGTCCAGGTTCGATCCGTACGCGGCGTAGAGCGGCATGGGTCGGAGCCTACCGACCGCGTTCACCCGTCCGGGTCGGACCTGATCGCGGTGCAGAATGGCGGCGCAGGCAACCGGAGGAGACCAGGTTCGTGACCCGCATCGTCATCATCGGCGGCGGTCCCGCGGGATACGAGGCCGCGCTCGTCGCGGCGCAGCTGCGGGCCGAGGTGACGGTCGTCGAGCCCGATCAGCCCGGCGGTGCGTGTGTCCTCTACGACTGCGTGCCGAGCAAGGCCTTCATCGCGACCAGCGAGACCATGACGGCGTTGCGCGAGGCCGCGGCGCTCGGTGTTCGGGCCGGCGATCCCGCCGACGTCGGCGTCGACGCGGCCGCGGTGCACGGCCGGGTGCAGCGGCTGGCGACGGCACAGGCGGCCGACGTGCGGCGGCGGCTCGAGCGCGAGGGCGTCGAGGTGGTCACCGGCTCGGCCCGGTTCGCGAGCGGCCAGGTCCGCGCGGCGCAGCGGGTCGAGATCGCGCAGGAGATCGGCACCAGCACGGTCGATGCCGACGTCGTGCTGATCGCCTCCGGTGCGCATCCGCGGATCCTGCCCGGCGCGGAGCCAGACGGCGAGCGCATCCTCACCTGGCGCCACGTCTACGACCTGCCACAGCTGCCGGAACACCTTGTCGTCGTCGGGTCCGGTGTCACCGGCGCGGAATTCGCGAGCGCATACACCGAGATGGGCGTGCCGGTGACCTTCGTCTGCAGCCGCGACCGCGTGCTGCCGGGCGAGGACTCCGACGCCGCCGAACTGCTCGAGGAGGTCTTCACCAAGCGCGGCATGCAGATCGTCAAACGAGCCAGGGCCTCGGCCGTGCAGCGGGTCGACGACGGCGTACGCGTGTTGCTCACCGACGGCCGGGCGATCACCGGCAGCCACGTGCTGATGGCGGTCGGCTCGGTGCCGAACACTTCCGACCTCGGGTTGGGACACGTCGGCGTCCAGAGGGGACCGGGCGGCTTCGTCGTGGTGGACCGGGTGTCGCGCACTTCGGCGCGCGGTATCTACGCCGCAGGGGACTGCACGGGGTTGCTGATGCTGGCCTCGGTGGCGGCGATGCAGGGACGTATCGCGATGTGGCACGCGCTTGGCGAGGCCGTGAGCCCGTTGAAGCTGAAAACGGTGTCTGCCAACGTGTTCACCGATCCGGAGATCGCGACTGTCGGCGTCCAGCAGCAGGCGGTCGAATCCGGCGCGGTGACCGCCCGCGCGATCACCCTGCCGCTCGCGACCAATCCGCGGGCGAAGATGCAGAACGTCACCACGGGCATGGTGAAGCTGTTTTCCCGGCCACCTACCGGGGCGGTGGTCGGCGGCGTCGTCGTCGCGCCGGGCGCCTCGGAACTGATCCTGCCGATCACCCTCGCCGTCGAGCACAACCTCACCGTGTCGCAGCTTGCACACACCTTCGCCGTCTACCCGTCGATGACCGGTTCGATCACCGAGGCCGCGCGGCAGCTGATGGAGCACGACCACGAGTGACGGCCGCGCGCCGGCTATTCGTCGTCGTCGATGCGCGGCGGCAGTGGGATGCCGTTCTGTTTCAGCCGGCGGTCACGTAGTTCCTCGGAGTAGGCCAGCCCGACCAGCAGGCCTCCGACCATCACGAGCGCGCCGGTCATGATCCGGATGGACAGCGGGCCGGGCAGGAAGAGTGCTGCGATGAAAGGGATCGCCAGTTGAACGACGATGCGCAGCGCATGCCGCAGCCGCCAGTCGGCGTCGGTCAGGTCGTGGCGAGCCCACTCGCGCAGGTGTGCCGGCACCCGCCCGCCGAAGGCGTACCGCAGCCACTGCAGTGGATTCGGCCCGCGCATGCTGGCGTCACGTCCCGTGCTTGGCCGTGGACTTCAGCCGGTGATCTCGCAGATGACGGCGCCACTGCTGACGACGTCACCGGCCGACACGGACAGCCCCTTGATCGTTCCGGATTTGTGCGCCGAGAGCGGCTGCTCCATCTTCATCGCCTCCAGCACGACGACGAGGTCACCCTCGGAGACGGTGTCGCCGTCGCCGACGGCGACCTTGACGATCGTGCCCTGCATCGGGCTGGTCAGCGTGTCGCCTCCGCCCGCTGGGCCGGAATGCCTGCCGCCACTGCGCTTGCGCGCCGATCCCGGACGGCCGTTGCCCCCGGCCGGTGCCGATGCCCGGAACTCCGCGGGCAGCACGACCTCGAGGCGGCGGCCACCCACCTCGACGACGACGGCCGCCCGCGCGGCCGGCTCGTCCGGGGTCCCGGCCGCGCCCATGAACGCCGGAATGGTGTTCTCGAACTCGGTCTCGATCCAGCGGGTGTGCACGCGGAACGGCTCGTCGGTGAACGCTGGGTCGCAGACGACGGCGCGGTGGAACGGCAGTGCGGTCGCCATCCCGTCGACAACCATCTCCGCCAGCGCCCGGCGGGCCCTGGCCAGCGCCTCTGCGCGCGACTCACCGGTGACGATCACCTTGGCCAGCAGCGAGTCGAAGGCACCGCCGATCACCGATCCGTTCTCGACGCCGGAGTCGACTCGCACGCCCGGACCGCCCGGCTCGCGGTAGGCCGTGATCGTGCCGGGAGCGGGCAGGAATCCGCGGCCGGGATCCTCTCCGTTGATGCGGAACTCGAAGGAGTGCCCGCGCGGCTCCGGGTCGACCGAGAGCCGAAGCGTTTCGCCGGCCGCGATCCGCAGCTGCTCGCGCACCAGGTCAAGACCCGAGGTCTCCTCGCTCACCGGGTGCTCGACCTGCAGGCGGGTGTTGACCTCGAGGAAGCTGACGACGCCGTCGGTACCGACCAGGAACTCGACCGTCCCGGCGCCGACGTAGCCGGCTTCGGTGCAGATCGCGCGGGCCGCCGCGTGGATCTGGCGCCGCTGCTCGTCGGACAGGAACGGCGCCGGGGCCTCCTCGATGAGTTTCTGGTGCCGGCGCTGCAGCGAGCAGTCACGGGTGCCGACGACGACGACGGTGCCGTAGCGATCGGCGAGCACCTGCGCCTCGACGTGCCGCGGATTGTCCAGGTACCGCTCGACGAAACACTCACCCCGGCCGAATGAGGCAACCGCCTCGCGCACCGCGGAATCGAAGCATCGGGGGATCTCCTCGAGCGTGCGCGCCACCCTCAGACCGCGACCGCCGCCACCGAACGCCGCCTTGATCGCCACCGGCAGGCCGTGTTCTTTCGCGAAGGTCACGACCTCGTCCGGACCGCCGACGGGATCGGCCGTGCCGGGCACGAGCGGCGCTCCCGCGGCCATCGCGATGTGGCGTGCCTGCACCTTGTCGCCGAGCGCGGTGATCGCCTGCGGCGAGGGGCCGACCCAGATCAGGCCGGCGTCGATAACGGCGGCGGCGAACTCGGCGTTCTCGGACAGGAACCCGTAGCCGGGGTGCACCGTGTCGGCGCCGGATGCGCGGGCGGCTTGGAGGAGCTTGGCGATGACGAGGTAGGAGTCACCCGGCGTCGAGCCGCCGAGCGCGAACGCCTCGTCGGCAGCGCGCACGTGCAGGGCATCGCGATCCGGGTCGGCATAGACGGCGACGCTCGCGATCCCGGCGTCGCGGCAGGCGCGCGCCACCCGCACGGCAATCTCTGCGCGGTTGGCGATCAGCACCTTGCGCATGCACATCTCCTTCCAGGGCCGGCGTCGTGGCGGCGCCTGCAGTCTAGGAGGTGTCGGCGGCTGCGGTCGGACGCCAGAAATCGACCGGCGAGAGCCCGATGCAGGCCAGCATCCGGCGCAGCGTCGGCAGCGAGAGCCCGAGCACCGTGCCGTGGTCGCCGTCGATCCACTCGATCCACCAGCCGCCGCGACCGTCGAGGGTAAACGCTCCCGCGACCGCGAGCGGCTCACCGGTGCGGACGTACGCCGTCAGTTCCGCCGGGCTGGGTTCGCCGAAGTGGACGGTGGTCGACGCCGTCAGTACCTGGTGATCCGACCCGCCGGCGCGGCGGTCGATCAGGCAGTGGCCCGTGTGCAGGACGCCGGTGCGGCCAGCGAGCTGCCTCCACACCTCCCGCGCCTGCCCAGCGTCGGCGGGCTTGCCGCACGCTGCGCCGTCGAACTCCAGTAGTGAATCGCAGCCAAGGACGACGCCGCCCTCGATGCCGGCCGCGACCGCTTCGGCCTTGCGGGTCGCGAGCTCGGCCGTGAGCTGGGCCACGGACGAGGCGCTCGACGTCGACTCCTCGGCGCCGCTCACGATCACCTCGGCGTCAATGCCCGCGGCAGCGAGCAGCGTTCGCCGCGCCGGCGAAGCCGAGGCCAGCACGAACCTCGGAGGCCCGCCGGTCACCGCGCGGTGGGCAGCTCGCCCGCGAACGGCACCGCGGCGGGCCCGGTGACGCCGGGTCGGGCGAGGAACAGCCGGCCGGCGTCGGGCTCGTCCAGGCCGTCGGTGACGCCGGTGGTGATCACCAGCAGGTCACGGTCCGGCCCGGCGAAGCAGCAGCTAGAGGATCGCCGCACGGGCACCCGCACCTGCGTCAGCAGCTCGCCCGCGGCGTCGTAGTGCCGCACAATGCCGCCGTCCCACCAGGCCGTCCAGATGGTGCCGGCGTCGTCGGTGGTCAGGCCGTCGGGCATCGTGCCGTGGGGCGGGGTGCCGTCGGGCGGAGTGCTGCCGTCGCCGGCGCGCACCAGCACCCGCGGGCCGGCCAGATCCCCTGTCTCGAGGTCGAAGTCGTACGCCGTCAGCGTTTGCGCGCCGGAGTCGTTGAGGTACATCGTCGTGCCGTCGGTGTTCCAGCCCAGACCGTTCGGGATCGTCTGGTCGGTGAGCACGCTCGTCACCTCGCCGTCGAGTTCCACTCGGTACAGGGTCCCGGCGCCGGGCGCGTTGGAGTAGGCCATGCTGCCGGCGAACCAGCGCCCGTGCGCGTCGCATTTCGCGTCGTTCATCCGGTTGGCGCCCTCGGATGCCGCCTCCGGCTGCGCCAGCGGTGTGACGCCGCCGTCGTCGGCGAGGTGTGCGAAGCCCTGTCCCATGGCGAGCAGGTATCCGCCCGAGGCCACCGGCACGACGGCGCCGAGGTGCGCGGGCACCGCGTTCGTCCGCACCTCGCCGAGCGCGCCGTCAGCCGAGAGCGGCGCCCGGTGCATCGCCTTGCCGAGGATGTCGACCCACACCAGTTCGCCGGTGGCGGCGTTCCAGATCGGTCCCTCGCCAAGCTCGCACCGCGGCCCGCCCAGCAGCTCGGCTTCGAACGTCTCCATCAACCCCTCCGAGAATCCGACACCGATGACAGCAGCCGCCGCAGGCCCGGGCCGACGGCGACTTGCCGCGGTCTGCGATAGGTCGTCGATGCCGCCACGTCATCACCGTAGCCGGGTGCCGGCGCAACGGTGTTAGTGGACGAGCTGTTGATCTGCAAGCGCATCAGCCTGGTGAAGTGTCAGTCGGCGGCCACCGACTCGATGCTGAATCGACGGTGCGGCGGTGCGGACGTCAAGTCCGCCAACACGACCGTGTCCGTCGCACTGCCCGAACGGCCGCCCAACGACGTGACGGCCCGTCTGGCCCGGGGTCGCGAAGATCACCCGAGCTCGAGGACGTTCTTGATGAGTCAGATGGGCAGCGGGTCAGTCTTGACGGAGCCTGCAGTCGCGCAACCCGACGATCTCAGCCAGAGTTGGGGACGTGGTTGGTCTTGCCCGCCGCCATGGCCAGTGAGTTCTTGCGGCCAACGGTCGCGGCCAGGTTCGACGTTCTTGGAAAGCCGCTGGCGAGCCAGGTGAACCACCCATACTCATCCGCATGGTGACCTTCAGCCGCTTCACATAGGACGTGCCGATGTGGTCAGGGTCGGGGCGCCGCTGATCGGACGACGTCGATCCAGGTGCAGACCGCGCGGGGCATCCATGCCACTGCGGCCGAGGACACGGGCCAGCCAGCGGATGACGGGAAGGACCCGGCTGCCGTCGCGCCCACTTGCCGCCATGCGCCCTCTTGACACTCGCTCGGTTGTGTGATATCGCTCTGCTAACGCGTCGACGGCGACGCCCCCGGGAGGTTCTGCTATGCGTGTCTTCGTGCATCCATATTGGGACGGCTGGTTCTGTGAAGGACAGTATCAGAGCGCGAGCATCGAAGTGTGGGCACTCTATTACTTCATCAGTTGAGATCGTGGACGGACCTGCCAAATCTCCTCACGTCCTGCCACTGTATTGGCGCATCGCATACATAAGCTCTGCCTGCGTCGTCAATGGGATTGAGCTGGACGACGGCTGGTGGACTCTCGGTTTCCCGGTCAAACCGGAACGGTCCAAGAGTGGCCAAGGCATCCGCGTCGACTCCCCAACTGGAGCCGTTGCGGCCGTGCGGCTGTATGTCGCGGAATCAGTGACCGAGAATCCAAGGGCGTCCATCCGACAGGTATTGGCGGCCGAGTTGGTCCCGACGCTGTCAAACTGGAGCACCCGCCTGATGGAGATTAACCCTGAGGTCAGAGGGCAGCTTGGTATTCCGCCTGGAATGTATGATTACGGCCTCCCAAGCGGCCATTGATTCGCCTCGCCCGCCGACACCGGCCGCCAGCGGTCAGGGATGCAGGACCGCTCCGTAGACCACCTGGTGGTAGGTCGCGTTCGGATCGGCCGGCTTCGACGACACGCACCACGCGAAGTAGGTGCGGCCACGAGTCGCCGAGCTGCCGACGTAGTCGCCGGGGAACGGCTTGCCACTGCCGATCGCGGCGTACGTGAGGTCCGATCGCGGGCCGAGGGAGAGGGCCGGCCCGAACGTCGCGCCGTTATTGCGCGACGTCGAGACCTGCTGCTGCACGTACCGCCCGCCCGCCTTGGACCCGTCGCGGGTGCCGTAGGAGACGTAGACGTTGCCGTTGTAGGCGGTGACCTCGGAGTTGACGTGCGACAGGTTGGCGGAGTCGTCTCGGTTGACCCGGTGTGGCGTGCTCCAGTGCCGGCCGTCGGGCGAGGACGAGATGTACACCTTCGCCGGGTCGACGCCGTTCCAGACCGCGTGCATCATCCCGGTCACGGGGTCTGATGTGCTGGCGGGAATGCAGCAGCGCACGTCCCCTGTCCCGTAGCCGATGTGGTTGCTGATCGACACGGCCAGAGTCCAGGTCCGGCCGCCGTCGTAGGAGGTGCGGGCGCGCAGCTTGTAGATGACAGGCGCGGTGCCGGCCGCGGGCCGAATGGTGGGGTGGACGCCGACGCGGACGACATCGCTGTCGCTGCCGGTGCCGTAGTCGAAGTAGGAGATCGTCAGCGTTCCGTTGGGCGAGAACATCGGCTGGGCGCCCTGCACGAAGAACGATGGCGCGGTCACCCGCACCTTCGGGCTCCAGTTCGCGCCGTTGTTGTCTGACCACCGGACGTACTGCGGCGAACCGGCCGGCAGCGTCGCGGTCTGCAGTTGCAGCGACGTCCAGAACACGTAGACGCGCCCGTAGTAGGGGCTGTGCGGCGAGGTGTCGACGGCGATCGTCTCCTTGTCGTCGCCGTGGTTGTTGTCGCAGTCGGGGTCGGAGTCGACCACCTGCGGGTCACTGAAGGTCATGCCGCCGTCGGTCGACTTCGAGACCCCGATCGCGTTGGGACAGGCGTTACTGAGCAGCAGCGTCGAGACGTAGGCGGTGCCATCGGGACCGAACGTGACGGCCGGGTCCGACCCGCCGTCGTACTGCCCGCCTTGGATCTTCGCGACGCCCGGCAGCGGCCGGTGGTGCCAGCTGGCTCCGCCGTCGTGGGTCCAGCTGTAGGTGGTGGTGATCGCGCCGCCGGTGAGGTTGCGGCCGTCCTGCGCGACCGCGACGGCGATGTTCGGGTCGACGGGGGATACGGCGATGTCGGGCTCGGCCGTGGTGTCGGGCTCGGAGTTCGGTTGCGGTGCGATGTCCTGCCGGTCGATCTGACCGACGTGCAGCACCGTCGGCAGCGTCGGGCTGGCTGCGGACGCCGATGCGCCCGAGGCGAGGCCGAGCGGCAGCGCCGTGATCGCCGCCGCGCCGAGAGCCGTCGCGATGCGCCTCTTAAGCATTGGGCACACTCCTGTCCCGCTGTGGTCGGCCCAAACGGTCGGTCCGGACGGGTCTCGACGACCGGAGCTTTGCACAGCCCGGGGGTCTCCGCACCCCTGGTCACGTTCAGCGACCGGCCGTGCGGACTCGGTCCCGGTCTGCGCAGGTCAGCGTGGCAACGCCGATCGCCGCCACGCGCCGCGCCCCGCAGGTGGCGGCGCGGCGAGCAGCGCGCAACGATCGAGCCATCCCGAGGTCGGCGCCCGAGCGGCGCTGCCGGTCGGGCCGGCGCGCGCGAGTGCGGACAACACCGTGACGACGGCGGCCAGCTCCGCATCGGTCGGCTGGCCGCGGACGATCCGCAGCCGGGCGGGCTCGCTGCCGGCGCTGGTCACAGCGGGATGTTCCCGTGCTTCTTCGGCGGCAGCGTCTCGCGCTTGGTGCGCAGCAGGCGCAGCGCGTTGACCACATACCTGCGCGTGTAACTGGGCGGGATCACCGAGTCGACGTAACCCCGATCGGCTGCTACGTAAGGGTTTGCCAGCGCGTCTTCGTACTCGGTGATGCGTCGCGCACGCAGCTCGTCGGCGTTGTCGGCAGCCGCGAGTTCGCGCCGGTAGAGAATGTTCACCGCGCCCTGCGCCCCCATCACGGCGATCTGCGCGGACGGCCAGGCGATGTTGACATCGGCCCGCAGGTGCTTGGAGCCCATCACGTCGTAGGCGCCGCCGTATGCCTTGCGGGTGATCACGGTGACCTTCGGGACCGTCGCTTCGGCGTAGGCGTAGATCAGCTTGGCGCCGCGGCGGATGATCCCGTTCCATTCCTGCGAGGTGCCGGGCAGGAATCCGGGCACGTCGACGAAGGTGAGCACGGGAACGTTGAACGCATCGCAGGTGCGCACGAACCGCGCCGCCTTCTCCGACGCGTCGATGTCCAGCGTGCCGGCGAACTGCAGCGGCTGGTTGGCCACGATGCCGACGCTGGCGCCCTCGATCCGGCCGAAGCCGCAGATGATGTTCGGCGCGAAGATCGGCTGCACCTCGCAGAATTCGGCGTCGTCGAGGATGTGCTCGAGGATCGTGTGCATGTCGTAGGGCTGGTTCGGCGAGTCGGGGATGATCGTGTCGAGGAACTCGTCGTCGGCGGTGGGCGCGGTTTCGGCGTCGTAGGTCGGCGGCTCGTCCAAGTTGTTGCTCGGCAGGTAGGACAGCAGCGACCGCACATAGTCGAAGGCGTCTGCCTCGTCGGCGGCCATGTAGTGGGCGACGCCCGACTTCGTGTTGTGTGTGCGCGCACCGCCGAGGTCCTCGAAACCGACGTCCTCTCCCGTCACCGTCTTGATCACATCGGGACCGGTGATGAACATGTGCGACTTCTGATCGACCATCACGGTGAAGTCGGTGAGCGCGGGGGAGTAGACGGCGCCGCCGGCGCACGGCCCGAGAACGAGTGAGATCTGCGGGATCACGCCGGAGGCGATCGTGTTGCGGTAGAAGATTTCGCCGAAGAGACCGAGCGCGACCACGCCCTCCTGGATGCGCGCGCCGCCGCCGTCGTTGATGCCGATGACGGGGCAGCCGGTCTTCAGCGCGAGATCCATGACCTTGCAGATCTTCTCGCCGTAAACCTCACCGAGGCTGCCGCCGAAGATGGTGAAGTCCTGGCTGAACACGCACACCCGCCGGCCGTCGATGGTGCCGTACCCGGTGATGACGCCGTCGCCGTAGGGGCGCCGGTCGGGCAGGTCGAAGTTCGTGCAGCGGTGCCGTGCGAACTCGTCGGTCTCGACGAAGGAGTCGGCGTCGAGCAGCGCGCCGATCCGCTCGCGGGCCGTCATCTTGCCCCGCGCGTGCTGCATCTGGACCGCGCGAGCCGATCCGGCATGCACGGCCTCGTCGTTGCGGCGGTACAGATCGGCCAGCTTGCCCGCGGTGGTGTGGATGTCGATGCCGGCGTTGGCGGGCGGATCGGTCTCAGGGATGCTCACGCCCCCGTACCCTAGTGTCCCGTGTCGGGCCGGTATTCGAATCTGGACCGGCCGCCGCTCTCGGCCGCAGCCCTGCGCCGCGCGCTGGTGCGGCCGGGCTCGATGTGGTCGGTTCTCGACGTCGTCAACGAAGCCGGCTCGACCAATGCCGACCTCGCCGCCGCGGCGGCCTCGGGCGCATCCGAGGGAACCGTGCTGATCGCCGAGTCGCAGGTAGCCGGCACCGGGCGGATGGGTCGCACGTGGCTGGCGCCCCCCCGGGCCGGATTGACCTTCTCCGTGCTGCTGCGCCCAGCCGGCGTGCCGCCCGCTCGCCGCGGCTGGCTGCCGCTTCTTGCCGGCATCGCCGTCGCGGACGCCGTCGACGAGCTAGCCCAGCTGCCCGCCCGGCTGAAGTGGCCGAACGACGTGCTGATCTCCTCGTGCAAGCTCGCCGGCATCCTGGCGCGCGCCGAGGGCGACGCCGTCGTGATCGGGATCGGCCTCAACGTCACGTCGCGCGACGACGAGCTGCCGCAGGGCGCGACGTCGCTCGCACAGCAGGATGCGGCCTGCATCGACCGTGACCCGATGCTGCGCGCGATCCTGCGCGGCATCGAGCGCGAGTACGGCGGCTTCAGCCGCGCCGGCGGTGACGCAGACAGATCCGGCGTCCGCGAGCGGTACCTCCGCCGGTGCGAGACCACCGGATCCGACGTGCTGGTCATGCTGCCCGGCGGAGCGGAACTGCTGGGCACGGCGACGGGCGTGGACGGCGACGCCCGGCTGCTGGTCGAGGCGGGCGACGGCGTCCACGCGATCGCCGCCGGCGACGTCACCCACGTCCGCACCGCCGCGCCCTGAGGTTCTCGCGGCCGCCAGTGACTTTCACCGAGTGATGAGCTCCGCGGGCTCCGGATGCCTGGAAAGCCCGCGGATCTCAACACTCGGCGAAAGAACGCGCGGCGTAACGTTGGCCGCGACCACGACGGCAGCCACCGCAGCGATGACGGGAGCCGAACATGCGCACCACCAGCGTCACGACCTACCGGCCCAAGAAGGGCTACCAGCGGCTGAGCGAGCCGCTGGTCCGCGACGGCGGCGACCTGCGCCCGGCGACGTGGGACGAGGCACTCGACCGCGCCGCCGACGGATTCCGCCGCGCCATCGATGCGCACGGTCCGGACACGGTCGGGATGTTCTCCTGCTCGAAGTCGACCAACGAGATGAACTACGCCGCGCAGAAGCTGATGCGCGGTGTCGTCGGCACGAACAACATCGACTCCTGCAACCGAACTTGACACGCTCCTAGCGTCGCCGGTCTGGCGGCCGTGTTCGGTGCCGGTGGCGGCACCTCCTCTTACCTGGAGGCAGAGGAGACCGACCTGGTCATCCTCTGGGGGTCTAACGCGCGGGAGACGCATCCGATCTTCTTCCACCACATGCTCAAGGCCGTGCGCCGTGGCGCGCCGCTCTACGTCGTGGACCCGCGACGGACCAAGTCCGCGGAATGGGCCGACGGCTGGCTCGGCATCGACGTCGGCACCGACATCGCGCTGTCCAACGCCGTCGCCCGCGAGATCATCCACGCCGGACTGGCCAACCGGACCTTCATCGAGCGCGGCACCAGCGGGTACGAGGAGTACGCGGCGTCGGTCGAGCCGTGGACGCTGGCTGAGGGCGAGCGGGTCACCGGCGTGCCGGGGCGGGCGATCCGCGACTTCGCCCGCGCCTACGCCACGGCCGGCCGGGCGCAGCTGTGCTGGACCCTGGGCATCACCGAGCACCACAACGCGACCGACTGCGTGCTCTCGCTGATCAACCTGGCCCTGCTCACCGGGCACGTCGGCCGGTACGGCTCGGGGCTCTCGCCGCTGCGCGGGCAGAACAACGTGCAGGGCGGCGGGGACATGGGCGCCATCCCGACGAAGTTCGTCGGCTTTCAGGACGTCCTCGATGAGCAGATCCGGGCGAAGTTCGAGCGCGCCTACGGCCGCAAGATACCCGCCTCCTACGGCAAGCACGTCACCGAGATGCTCGAGGCGATGGACGACGGCGAGCTAACGGCGCTGTACTGCGTCGGTGAGAACCCGATGCAGTCCGAGCCGGACTCCGACCACACCTACCAGCGGCTCACCGGGCTCGATCACCTGGTCGTGCAGGACATCGTGCTGACCCGCACCGCCGAGCTGGCCGACGTCGTGCTGCCCTCCACGGCGGCGTGGTGCGAGAGCGAGGGCACGGTCACCAACTCCGAACGGCGGGTGCAGCGGGTGCGCAAGGCACTCGACCCGCCGCCCGGCGCGCGCGACGACGTCGACCTCATCGCCCTGCTGGCCCGCCGGCTCGGCAGCGACTGGGGCAACCCGACAGCAGAGGACATCTGGAACGAGCTGCGCACGCTCTCGCCCATGCATGCCGGGATGAGCTACGAACGCATCGATGCCGAGGGCGGCATCCAGTGGCCGCGGCCGTACGAAGACCATCCCGAACCGCCGTTCCTGCACGGCCGGCTCTGGGAGACAGACCCGCAGAAGCGTGGCGAACCCGCGCCCTTCACCGTCGTCCGGCACGAGCTGCCCGTCGACGAACTCTCCGCCGACTACCCGCTGCGGCTCACCACCGGCCGCCGGCTGGACTCCTACAACACCGGCGTGCAATCCAGCGGCTACGCCTCGCCGATGCGCCGCGGCGAGACGATCGACATGTGCCCGGACGACGCGTCGAGCCACGGCCTGGCGCCCGGCGACCTGGCCCGGATCACCTCCCGGCGCGGCAGCGTCGAGGCGCCGGTTTCGATCGACACCGGCCTGCGCCCCGGCCTGGTGTTCATGAGCGTTCACTTCCCCGACGAGGTCGACACCAACAAGCTGACCATCGAGGCCACCGACCCGGTGTCCGGAACGGCGGAGTTCAAGGCCACGGCGGTGCGGGTCGAGAAGGTCGCGGAAGGCCGTTAGCTCGCGAACCGGGCGCGGAACGGCGGGATTCCGTCATTCGGGGTGTGGCGTAGTTACCGAATCGGGTCTAGCGTCGGCTCACCCCGATCTGGGACCGGATCGGGGAGGACCTGAGAGCTGGCGGACATGCGTGAGCAGACGACGACGCGCACCGGCTGCCGTCCCGAGGCCATGAACGCCATCGTGAAGAAGATCAAAAGAGTCGGCCACGGCTACCGCAACCTAGCCAACTACCGACTCCGCGTACTGCTGCACTGCGGCGTCGACTGGCACACTCACCAACCAGCACGAATCAGAGGCCGACTACCACGCTTAGCCGCGTAGAGCCATATTGGTGTCGTCGAGGTCCGGCGCACCGACCGACGGGCTCGACGCCTGTGCGGTAAGTCCGACACCGACGACGCGGAGAACGCTGCCCGCGCAGGGCTGGCCGGTCACGCCACCGCGGCGGCAAAGACGAGCGATTGATCTTGAAGCGTCAGGGCCGGCCAGGGAAGGCCAGGCTCGGCAGCGACGCCAGAGCCTCTAGTTGTGCACCGCTAAGGACAACCGACCCGGTTGCCTCCTGGGTCACCGGCTCTGTACTTTCCGCGTCATAGTTAGTTGCCTGCGCCGCCACTGCCTGCCCATTCTGTCTCACGTTGACAGCGGTCAAGGCATAGCCGGCCGACGTTGCGTTGGGCGGGAGGCTGTACAGCCACATTGTCGAGCCGTCGTCTTCCTTCTGACTGGTACACGTCTGCACGACAACACCGCTACTCCGAAGGTGCGCGCAAAAGTCGCCGCTAACAATCGACGATGACTGCTGATAAATGCGAATGTAAACCGCGCCCGACTGGTCGCCTAGGGTTACGTCGCCGCCGACAGAGAACTCACTCGTGGTAAGGTCCGGTGACGACTGAGCCGTGCGAAGCGAGGCACCGATGGAGCCGAGGAATTGAACGAAGCTGCTCTGCGCCGCTTGCTGGGCTGCTGAGACTATGGATGGCACGTTTGAGAGCTTGGGATGAGGTGGCATCTCGGGTCGCATCGCGTTGGACACGTGATGTGAGTGCATGGCGGGACTTGCATCATTTCCACCCGCCGTCGGGTCATGAAAGACGATCGGTATGGCAGCAGCAGCACTCGCTAGGGCCAGGAGGCCCACCATGGTGGCCGCTCGGCGGCGACGCAGCTTCCGTTCGGCTCGAGCGACGATGCCTTCAACGGCGCGCGGGTTGGGATGTAGACCACCGAGCTCTTCATCAAGTCGCTGGCGCAACGTCTCGGGCTTACTCATGTGCGTCCTCCTTCTTTGGATCCAGCTCGGCGTTTAGCCCGTTTAGGCCCCGCACGGCAAGACTCTTTATTGCTGCGAGCGAACAGGAGAACTCGGAAGCCGACTGCCGCTCGCTCAGGCCGATGTAGTAACGCAATACGACCGCAACGCGCTGCCGCGGCGGAAGGTGCGAAAGCGCCGTCGCCAGATCCATTCTCAGGTCGGCGAGCCGGTAACTGTCATCTGTCTGCGTATGGTCAGCAAGAACGTTAATCGAGTCGGATGAAACTGGGATGGCTCTGCGAGTCGTTCGTACAAAGTCATTAATCATCGTGGCTCGAACGTAAGAGCGCGCTCTTGACTTGTCGTCGATTCGATTCCAATGAAGATAGGTCTTCAGCAGGGCCGTTTGCAGAAGATCCTCGGCAAGTGTGCGATCTCTGGCGCAGATCAGGTAAGCCATCCTTAAGAGCTCATCGTATGAGTCGTGTGCGAAGCGCGTAAAGTCCTCAGTTCGACCGTGTGGCACGCTTCGTGCACCTCCTCTGTCCGCGAGCGCCCCCTCTGATCGAGCGCCCTACTGATAGAGAGGCTCGAAGGCGCCGCAAAGTATCGGACCCCTGCCCACCTCGTTGCGCGTCACGGTGAGATTACACCCGTTCGGGCTAACAGCCAGCCAGCGCGAACGACCTGGGTTAGGGGCATTCCAGCGCCTAGGGGAGCGTTGCCCATTGAGGCGCGCATCGAGGCACTCATGTAGGATGGGATCTTCGACGAACCATCCCCACCTGCGGCGTCGATCCCGTTCACGCAGTGAGGATGTCCAGTTCGTCGTTGAACTTCGGTCACGGGCACCTCAGCTCAGGCGCGCCGCGCACCGGTCAGGCCCGGATTCGCAGGTGGTGTTGGGTTGGTCGGCGTGGGAGATGACGAGAGTGCCTGTCCTGCGGGGAGAGCGGACGAACAAGATCAAAGATCCACGGTTGGCTATAGACACGCGCCCGCCCTACCACGCTCGATGACGAAGCGCCCGTTTACCGCCGAGAACCAGCGGCCGACCACGCGTTTGTGACCGGCGTCGTCGATTTCATCACCGGCCGGCACGGCTGCTTGACGTCGTGGCCGAACGCAGCGGTAGAACTGTTCCATGAGGAGTGACGGGTGGACCTGAAGCTGCTCGCGGCCGAGCCCACCGACACCGAGCGGTCGGCCGTCGACGCGGTGCTCGGCGGTCCGCCAGAGGCGGCGGCGTCGCGCCGTTTCGTCAGCGCCGGACACGCGCTGCGCGAACGCCGGCACCTGCTGCTGCCGGCGCTGCACGCGCTGAACGACCGGGTCGGCTACGTCAGCCACGGCGGCATGTCCTATATCAGCCGGCGCCTGGACGTGCCGCCTGCCGAGGCCTACGGCGTCGCGACGTTCTACGCGTTGCTGGCCACCGAGCCTCGACCGCCGCGGATCGTGCACGTGTGCACCGACATCGCGTGCAACGCTCGCGGCGCACAGCAGCTGTGCGCCGGACTGGAGCAGCGCCTGGGTCCAGCGCGTGCGCCGGTGGCCAACGGCAAGCCCGATGCCGTGCAGTGGCAGCGGAGTCCCTGCCTCGGGATGTGCGAGCACGCGCCGGTCGCGCTGGCGATCGAGGCCGGTGACCCGCCGGCGGAACGGATGGTCACCGGCGCGATGGTGGACTCCGTCGTCGACGTCGCGAAGCATGGCAGCGACGCCGGCGGGGGCGCACCGCGACCCGCGGCGGCCATCCCGCAGCAGGGCGATCCCGGACTGGTGCTGCTGCGCCGCATCGGCGTCGTCGATCCGGCCAGCCTCGACGACTACCGGGCGAGCGGCGGCTACGAGTCGCTGCGCCGGGCGTTCGACCTCGGTCCGGCCGCCGTCATCGAGGAGGTCAGCACCTCGAAGCTCTCCGGTCGCGGCGGCGCCGCGTTCCCGACCGGCGTGAAATGGCAGGGCGCGGCGAGCCAGCCCGCGCTCCCGCACTACCTGGTCTGCAACGCCGACGAGAGCGAGCCCGGAACGTTCAAGGACCGGATCATCATGGAGGGCGATCCCTACGCAGTCGTCGAGGCGATGACGATCGCCGGCTACGCCACCGGCTGCGGGCGGGGCTATCTGTACATCCGCGGCGAGTATCCCTCGGCCGCGCGGCGGCTGGAGCACGCGCTGCAGGGTGCGCGAGCCCGCAACCTGCTCGGCAGCGACATCATGGGCCGCGGGTTCGACTTCGACATCGAGATCCGCCGCGGCGCCGGTGCCTACATCTGCGGCGAGGA
>QHCD01000025.1 GCA_003244255.1 Pseudonocardiales bacterium
CGCAGCTCCCAGGTGACCTGGTTGAGGTCGTTGTTGTGCAGGACGGCGACGACGAGCCGCGGGTCGGCCCATTGCCGCCAGTACCGCGCGACCGTGACCAGCTCCGCCATGCCGTTCATCTGCATCGCGCCGTCACCCACCAGCGCGATGCTCGGACGATCCGGGTGCGCCCACTTCGCCCCGATGACGTACGGCACGCCGGGACCCATCGTGGCGAGCGTTCCCGACAGCGAGCCGCGAATGTCGCCGTGAAAGCGCAGGTGCCGGGCGTACCAGTTCGCCGCGCTCCCGGAGTCGGAGGCGACGATGGCGTTGGCGGGCAGGCGCAGGGACAGTTCGTGGAAGATGCGCATCGGGTTCACCGGGTCGGCGTCGGTGAGGGCGCGGCGCTCGACGGTCTGCCACCAGTCCGCAACGTCGCTCTCGATGTCCTCACGCCAGGACCTGTTGCTGTTGCGCTGCAGCAGCGGAATCAGCGCCTGCAGTGTCGTCTTGGCGTCTCCGACGAGGTTGAGCTCGTACGGATAGCGCATACCGATCCACTTGCCGGATCGGTCGATCTGGATGGCGCGGGCCTGGTCGAGTTCGGGCAGGAACTGTGTGTACGGGAAGTTCGAGCCGACCGTGAGCAGGGTGTCGCAGCCCATCATCATCCGGTAGGAGGGGATCGTGCCGAGCAGACCGATGGACCCGGTCACCCAGGGCAGCTCGTCAGAGAGCACGTCCTTGCCCAGCAGCGCCTTCGCCGCACCGGCGCCGAGCAGATCCGCGATCTGGGTCAGTTCCTCGACGCAACCGCGTGCGCCCTGCCCGACCAGCAGGGCGACCTTCTCGCCGGCGTTGAGGATGTCGGCTGCCTGCCGCACGGCCGCGTCGTCGGGACGTTCGGTCGAGGTGGTCATGCCGAGGCTGGACGGGACCTGCTTGAACGCGTGCTCGGGAGCCTCGTAGGGCAGGTCGAGGACGTCGGACGGGAAGATGATGCAGGTTGGCGCGTGCTCGGATTGTGCGATTCGGATCGCGCGGTCGATCAGGTTCGGCAGTTGCTGGGGCACGGTGCACATCTGCACGTAGTCGCTGCACACGTCCTTGAACAACGTGAGCAGGTCGACCTCCTGCTGGTAGGAGCCGCCCATCGCGCTGCGTTCGGTCTGGCCCACGATCGCTACGACGGGGACGTGATCGAGCTTCGCGTCGTAGAGCCCATTCAGCAGATGGATCGCGCCAGGCCCGCTGGTTGCCGCGCACACCGCGACGTTGCCGGAGAACTTCGCGTAGCCGACAGCCTCGAACGCGGCCATCTCCTCATGGCGTGCCTGCACGAACTGCGGATCGTTCTCGGCCCTGCCCCACGCCGCGAGCAGACCGTTGATTCCGTCGCCCGGATAGGCGAAGACCTGTTTGACGTTCCATTCACGCAGCCGGGCCAGCAGCATGTCAGCAACGGTCTGTGCCATGTGATGTTCTCCTTCGTCATTGTTGGAGCCGTAGCTCCCTTCCGGTCTACTCGCAACGGTTGCAATCCGCAAGTGTCGGGTGGATACTGAGCGGATGACGACGGAACGTCGCTCGCCGAGGCGACGTGCTGTACGCGACGAGGAGGCCGAGTCGGTGCTCGCGGCGTGCCGGGTGCTCGTTGCCCTGAGCGCTCGGTCGATCGCCGCCGTAGAGGACGTGGCCGACGTGATGCAGGTGCGTGCGCTGGTGACCGTGGCCAGCCGAGGTTCGGTGTCGCTGGGTGGGCTGGCCGAGGGCGCGGGCCTGCACCTGTCCCGCGCGAGCCGGCTGTGTGACCGGCTGGTGGCCAATGGCCTGATCAACCGCGCCGATGACCCCGCCAATCGCCGTCAGCTCACCCTGACGTTGACCCCGAGCGGCGAGCGCGCGGTGCGGAAGGTGATGCAACGGCGCCGGGACGCCATCGATCCGATCCTGGCGCAGCTGCCCAAACAACGCCGCGCGGAGCTCGTCTCGGCACTGCAGGCATTCGCCGCCGCCGGCGGCGAGCCTTCCGACTCCGACCTGTGGGCTATGGGCTGGACCACCTGACCGCGCAGCGGTTCGCTCTGCCCGGCGCGACCGGCGCCTTGTCCCGTGAGGAGCCATCAGCGGCGGCTGAACGCCGGTGAGTTCTCGGCGAGTTCGTGCAGCAGGTCGGCCAGCCCGCCGTGCGCACGCCCGATCAGTCGCGCGCTGGTCAGGACCGGGGTGTCGGTCGGTCGGCTGATCCGGACATCCGCGGCCGCGAGTGCGTCGACCAGTGCGGCGTCCTCACCAAGGACGACCCGGGGGAAACCGCCGACCTGCAGGTAGGCATCGGCCCGGACGGCGAGGTTCGCACCGTAGACGTGGCCGTGGGAATCGCCGTAGATCTTGGCGTCGACGATCTGCCGGTAAGCCACCCATGCCGGTTCGGACAGCGCGGACCGCTCGATATCGGCGAGCCCGACGACGGCCTGCGCACCACGTCCGGCGTGCCCGAGAATCCGTTGCACCCAATCGCGGGGCACCGTCGTGTCGGCGTCCGTGGAGAGCAGCCAGCTGTGGCCGCCCGCCGCGGCGAGCTCGGCGAGCGCCGCAGCGGCGCCGGCGCGGCGGGCGTCGGCGACCAGCTCGGACACCTCGTCGATGATCACCCGGTGCGGCTGCCCGGCCAGCGCCCCCGCGGCGAGCATCGCTGTGCGATCTCGGCACCGATGCGCGACCACCACGACGACGTGTCGCCGCACCAGGCCGGCCGCCCGGGCCGCCCGAAGGCTACGGCTGACACTGCGCAGACACGCACCAAGCAGCGTTTCCTCGTCGTGCGCGGGGATTACGACGCCAACCGACGGCACCACGCGATCACCTCCGGCGCCTGACGTCGAGGGTGAAATCGGCGTCGACGTGGTGGACGAGGTCCGCCCAGCGGGTGTCGGCAGCGACCTGCCCGTTGACCTCGACGCCGGACTGCCAGCCGTCGTGCGGCCTTGGTCGCCAGTGGATGCAGGCGAGGTCGCCGCCGGTTCGGAGCAGGTCGGCCGCGATGTCGAGGATCGCGTCGATGTCATCGGGCGGGACGTAGTACAGGAACTCGCCAAACACCACCAGGTCCACCGACCCGGGCCGCAGGTTCGGCCGGTCGCGAGGCAGCACCTGCACCTCGAGCTCGACGTTCGGCAGCCGGTCGGTCGCAGCAGCGGCCGCGGCGAGCGCTCGCGGGCTCGCATCGCTGGCGACGACGCGCTCGCACCGGGCCGCGAGCTGCGTCGTCAGCCCGCCGATCGAGCAGCCCGGCTCCCACGCCAGCCGGTAGGTCGCATCCGGCAGGCTGGCGAGCAGGATCGCGGCCTTGCGGGTCTCATACCACGACGTCCGCACGCTCCACGGGTCCGGCTGGCGGTGGATCAGGTCGAAGTGGCTGGCGATGTCGTCCGGCCCGCGCGGTGGACCGGTCATGCGGCCGGCTCGGCGATGAACACGGCCTCGACGGCGTCGGCGAAGTGGGCGAGCACGTAAGGCGGCAGCACTGCCCCGCGGCCGCCGGACAGCTCCTCGATCTGGCTGCGGTGGCAGCCGATGGCGCGCCTCTTGGCGGCCTGCTCGCGCTCGGTCAGCTCGACGACGCGCAGCCGGCTCACATCGACCGCCGGATCCGACGGCTCGGTCCAGTGGCGCATCCAGATCGGGTACTCCCACAGCGGGCACGACCGGGCCGCCGCGTAACCGGCCGCTGCCCGTCCGGCCGCCCGGTGGTCGGGGTGCGGATCGTGGCGCCACGGTGCGAACACCGCGCGCGCACCGGTGCCGACCGCCGTCAACGCATCTACCAGCACTTGTTCGTGGGCGGCGAGGTCGCCGTCGGGCAGCCCGAGCAGCGTCGGCGGCTCGGTCACGCAGAGCGCCGACATTGCCGCCGCGACCTCCGCGCGCCGGAGCGCGGCGAGTTCGGGCATCGCGTCCCCGTACGCTGCCTCGCCGTCGGTCGCGACGACGACGCATACCTGCCCGCCCGACATCGCGATCCGCGCCATGATGCCCGCAACGCCGAGCGTCTCGTCGTCCGGATGCGCGGCGACCACCAACACTGGCCCGCTGACGCGCAGGGCGATCCGGTCCACGCGTTCGAGCCGGCGGCGCCATACCTCGACGGGCAGGCCGGGCGCGGTCAGCACCGGCCGTCGCGCAGGCCGGAGAGACGACCGAGTGCGGTCAGGTCGCGTTCCGCATGGTGCTGGCGCACGTAGATCGGCAGGTCGGCCAGCCGGTGGGCGATGGCCGCGTCGTGGGTCAGCGGCACCGGCCCGGTGATGCGCGGGACCCGACGGACGACGTCCTCGACCAGCGCGTCGACGGCGCTCCGGCAGACCAGCGCCCGCTGCTCGAGGCCGCCGCGATCGAGGACCGGAAGGCAGCGCGCGGTATCGACGAGCAGAGCCGCGGTGACTTCAAACGCAACGGTGAGCGCGCCGATGTGCGCGTACTGAGCCTCGGTCGTCTCCTCGCCCAGGGCCGAGACGGCGGCCTCGAACAGGCCGTAGGCGGCCCCCCACCACACGGCCGCGACGCCGATGCCGCCGATCGGGAACCCTGGGCGATCGAGATAGAAGCCGGGTCCTCCGATCGGCTGCTCCACCGCGACGCCGTCCACGCGCACGTCGCCGCTGTCGCTCGCGTCCATGCCGACGGCGGGCCACGTACCCGCGATCGGAGCGACCCCCGGCCGGGCCAGGTCGAGATCCACGAGCAGCACGTCGCCGGACTCGGTGCGCGCCGTCACCAGAGCCCGGTCCAGAATGTTGGCGCCCGAGCAGAACCGCATCCTGCCGTCGATCAGCCAGCCGGTTCCGTGCGGTCGGGCCGTCACGCCGGTCTTGCCCGACTGCGACGCCCACACCCCATACCGGGCGCCGTACTGCAACGCATGGCCGCTCTCGGTGGCGATGACCCACGCATCGGCATGGCCCTCGAAGAGCCGGCCGAGCACCGCATCGGCGCGCCCGGATGCGACCAGCCGTCTCCATCGGCGGAGCGGATCGACGAGCAGCAACGGCTCGCCGTGGAAACGCTTGGACCAGGTGTCCAGACTCGCTCCGACGCTCTGGCGGACCGACGATGGGTCGCCGCCCCGCTCTGGCGCGTCCGACACCGGGTCGGCGAGCAGGACCTTCAGCGCAGCCGGGTGCGTCTGGGCAGGACTCGGCAGCACGGCGCCGGTGCCTCCGTCCACTCGTCGATCCTCTGGGCACGCGGGGAGTACCCGCGACTGCGGATCACAACCCCGTCGCCCGGGCAGCTATCCGACCGCCGTGGTCGGGATCGAGAGCGCGGACCGTCGCGACGACGACAGCGCCGTACGCCAGGTGGGGAATCGCGTCAGACAGCCAATCCGATGCCCGCCACTTGCTGGGATCGGTGACACCCAGCGCGGTCATCGGAACAACCGATCCGGCCATCGCCGCGGCGCCCACCAGCAGCGCGGACACGCCCGCCGGAGGCCTTAGACCGGCCGCGTGCATCCCACCGGCGAGGGCGCCCACACCGACGCCGGTGACGAGCCCGAGCAACGGCCCCAACCCCGAGACCCGGTTGTCGCGCGGCTCGTCCGCACCCGGAATCTGAACGTCCGCCTTCGCCGCCAGCTTCTCGACGGTGTCCTGGGGTGTGCTGCTCGATGGCCGGCCTCGTACCGCCATGTCCAGGTAGGTGACCGCGTTCAGTGCGGTCGTGCCGGCCGCTCCCGCTGCCGCACCGATCGCCAAGCCACCCAACAGCTTCGTCATCGCTCGCTCCTCATCGTCGCTTGGTTGTCTTGGCTACGGCTTGGTGCTACAGCATCGGCCGGCCACCGGTTACGGCGACGCGCACGCCGGAGATGTAGCTCATCTGGAAGGCCGCGTTGCTGACCAGGAGATCCACCTTGCCGAACTCGTCGATCGCGGTCGCGATGATCGAGGCGCCCGACGAGTGCTTACTTCTCGCCGAGGGCCCGAGCCAACTGATCCCGGCCCATCTTCGACCTTCCCGGCAGCTCGCGGCGCTTGGCGAGTTCGTAGAGCTCTGCACGGGTCTTCGGTGCGGACCCGCCCGTGCGCTTGCGTTGGGCGACCGCGGCGCCTTGTTTCCCCAGCGCCGTACGCGTGCCGCTGGGCAGGTGTGCGAGCGTCCGCTTGCTCTTGGCGGCGCTCTGCGCTTTCTTCACGTTCTGCTTCGCGGTCTGAGTCTGCCTCTTCGTGGCCATGCGGAACTGATACCCACTCCCGGCCTCGGCCGCACCCTCATCCGGCATTGGGCAGCCGGACCTGCAACGAGCCCTCGCGCACCCGGGTCTCGAAGACCGGTTGTGCCGCGGTCGCCGGTCCATGTACGACGGCGCCGTCGCGCAGCCGGAAGGTACTGCCATGCCACGGACAGACCAGGCACCTGTCGCCGCCGGATGACGTCAGGACGCCGTCGCACAGCGGCCCGGACAGGTGGCTGCACTCGTTGGCGAGCACGTCGATGCCCGATTCGCCTCGGACCACGACGATCCCGACTCCGGCTACAGCCCTCCGGCTCGCCTGGCCCGCGGGGAAGTCCGATACGGGGCCGACGGTGTGCCAACCTGGGCCGACGAGATGGCGCACCTGCTCGGCGTGGTTGGCGCCGCCGGCCTGCCGGAATGCGATGTCACCGCCGAGGAATCCGCTCGCACCGAGCACCGCGAGCCCGGTCAGCGAGAGTCGGCGCGCGGCGGTGGAGCGGCCGCGGTGTCGACTGACGAGCGAGGCTCCGTACAGCGACAGGGCCACGAGGTTGCTTCCCCAGTGCACCAGGCCGGTGCGCATCTGCTGCTCGTGCTGTTCAGACCAGTCGGCGATGCCGGCAGAGGCGGCGGGAACGGCGCTGAGCAGGCCCAGCCCGATCAACCGGCGCGCGGCCCGGTCCTCACCGATCAGATCGCAGACAGTGCCCGAGGCGAGGCTACCGATCGTTGCCTGCACCAGGATCGGGTGCGCAGGGTGCCCGATGTCGACGCCGTGCAGCGTGTCACGGACCCGCCCGGGTGCAAGCACCTTCCGGACCACCCGCTGGACCGGCGAGACGACGGCGTCGAGAGCCGCTGCGTTCTCCAGCCGGACCAGCCAGCCGCGCACGGGACGCATCACGCTGCGAGCAGATCGTCGAGGTCGTCCGCGTAGTCCTCGCCGTCGCGGAGGCGGGTGACGTCGATCTCGAACTGGTCAGCCACAGCATGTCTCCTCGGTGGTGCAGCAGTTCCTGAATTGACCGACCACACGGTCTGGATGAACACGCGACAGCCTACGCGGCGCCAACATTGAAGACGACGGATCGCGTTGCGGGCCGGCAGCCCCGGGGAGATTTCTCGCGGTAGTGCATCGATACCGATGGCGGATCCCTATCATCGGCAGTGCCAGCGGCGCGGCCCAGGTCAGCACGTGTCCAGCTGCTGGCCCTGTCGTCGCGGAGGCGGCCCGTGGAGTTTCAGCTTCTTGGGCCATTCCGGGTGCTCGACGACGACGGCCACGAGCTGCAACTCGGTGGACCGAAGCAACGGTCCGTACTCGCCATCCTGGTCCTCGCCGCCGGGCGCGCGGTGTCCGCGGACCGACTCATCGACGCGATCTGGGGTGAGCATGCACCCCACGGAGCGCTGGCAAGCCTGCACGTGTACATCTCGACGCTGCGCCGAATCCTGCGCTCGGGAACCGATGAGCAGATGCTCATCCGGCACGGGCAGGGGTACGAGCTTCGGCTCGACCCCGGGCAGATCGACGCGCAGCGATTCCAGCGGCTCGTCGCCGAGGGACGCTCCAAGCTGCACGAGGGCCGGCACGCCGACGCGGCATCGCTGCTCAACGCCGCACTTGCGCTCTGGCGCGGGCCGCCCTTGAGCGACCTCGAGGTCGAGAATCTCGACGGCCACGACGTCGCCGGCCTCGAGGAGCAGCGGCTGTCGGCGCTCGAGGACCGGGTGGAGGCCGACCTCGCGTGCGGCCAGACCGGCGAGCTGGTCGCCGAATTGAGCGCGCTGGTCGCCGACCATCCGTTGCGAGAGCGTTTATGGGCGCATCTGATGCTTGCGCTGTATCGCAGCGGACGGCAGGCCGACGCGCTCCGAGCCTATGCACGAGCGCGGGCCACACTGGTCGAGGAGTTCGGCATCGACCCCGGCCCGGCGCTGCGATCGCTCGAAGAGCTGGTCCTGCGCCAAGACCCGAGCCTGGCCGGGGCTCGCCCCGCCGGCCTGGCGTTACAGCAGGTTCCGGTGCCGACAACCGTGATGATCGGCCGGGAGCACGAGCTCGCATCCGTCGGGCGGCTGCTGGCGGGCGGCGCGCGCATCGTGACCCTGACCGGCACGGGCGGAATCGGGAAGACCCGCCTCGCCCTGGCTGTCGCCGCGACACTCGCTGCGGCCGGACCCCGGGCCGTCTACTTCGTCCCGCTGGCGGCAATCACCGACCCCGCGTTGGTACTGACGGCGGTCGGTCAGGTGCTCGGCGTCTACGAGTCGCCCGGTGAGATGTTGACGACGACGATTGCGGCGGCGCTCGCCCACCGGCCGACCCTGCTGGTGCTCGACAACTTCGAGCAGGTGTTGGCGGCCGGTTCCGACGTCGCGAGGTTGCTGAGTACCGCCTCCGAGCTGGCCGTTCTGTGCACGAGTCGCACCCCGCTGCACGTCTCCGGCGAGCAGCAGCTCCCGGTTCCACCGCTGCCGCTGCCGGCTTCGGCCACGGCATCCGACGTCGGACAGAGCGGTGCGGTCGCGCTGTTCGTCGCACGCGCACAGGCGATCGCGCCCGATTTCGAGCTGACCGCCGACACCGCACCGACCGTCGCCGCCATCTGCGCCCGGCTGGACGGCCTGCCCCTCGCCCTCGAGCTCGCCGCAGCACGAACGAAGATCCTGTCCCCGAGAGCGCTGCTTGATCGGCTGGCCGAACCGCTGTCCATGCTGGTGGGCGGGCCGCAAGACACGCCCACCCGCCACCAGACGCTGCGTGCGACCTTGGACTGGTCCTGGGCCCTGCTGCGCGAGGACGAACGGCTGCTACTGTGCTGGCTCGCAGCCTTCGCCGGCGGCTTCACGGTCGAAGGCGTCATGGCCGAATCGAGGCACCGCCACGCGTCGGCGTCCATCGACGTATTCCATGTCCTCGCAGGACTCGTCGATCACGGGCTGGTGCGGCCCGTCGATCAGGTCGGCGAGCTCCGTTTTGAACTGCTCGAGACCGTGCGGCAGTATGCCGGCGAGCAGCTACGCGCGAGCGGTGACGAAGACGCCGTGCGCAGCCAGCACGCCGCGTACGTCCTGCGCTCTGCGATGGAGGCCGCGCCCGACCTGTTGGGAGCGCTCGCCGGCCGCAGGCTGACCGAGCTAACGGCAGCGCTGCCCGACATCCGGGCCGCCATGCAGTGGGCGCTCGACCACGGCGATGCTGCGGCGGCGATCGGCGTCGCCACCGGGCTGGTGCGCCTCTGGCGGGGTCAGGGTCTGCTGCGCGAAGGCAGGCAGTGGCTCGACGCCGCGCTCGACCAATCCGGGCTACCCGCGGATGCCGTTCTGGATGCCCAGATCGCCGCTGGATCGCTCGCGTACAGCATGGACGACTACGACGACGCGAGCGCCTATCTGCGCGCCGTGATCTCGGATTCGGGAGCGCGCGCCGACGAACCGCGCCTGGCGACGGCGATGGCGTGGCTGGCGTCCGTCCACCTGTCCCGAAGCGAGCTCGCGCCAGCAACCGAAGCGGGTGAACGGGCGATGGTGATTGCCCGGCGATCCGGGGACGGCGAGGCGCTGCATCGCGCTCTCTACTCGTCGGCTCATGTGGCCTACGTCCGCGGCGACCCGCTGACCGCTCGCGCCTTGACCGAAGAGGACCTGGCGCTGTCGCGGGGGCGGGGCGATCTGATCGGCGTCCTTAGCTGCCTGACCAACCTGGCGACGCTCGCGGTCGACGAGCAACGCCTGGACGAGGCCGGCGACGCTGTCGAAGAAGCGCTCCGGCTCGCGGCAGGTCTTGGCCACGCGATGGTCGAACGTGACCTGCTGCTGGTCCGGGGCCGCGTCGCCGTCGGTCGCAAAGACGGCGCCCGAGCCCGCGAGTCCTTCGGCTTGGCGTTGCAGCGAAGCCGCGACATGGGGCAGCGGTACGAGGTGGTCAGCTCCATCCGCGGACTCGCCGCAGCGGCGAGCCTGGACGGCGATCATGCGGACGCCGCGGTGCTGTTCGCGGCGGCCGGACAGATAGCATCCGATCTCGGTATCGCCGAGCAGACACCGGAACTCGACGTGCAGCAGCTCGACCACATCCGGGAGCGACTCGGTCCCCAGGCCTACCAGCGGGCCCACGACAAGGGACGCCGGATGACTCGCGACGACGTGTTGTCGCTCGCGTTGCGGCGCGTGCCGGCCGGCCCGACTAGCGATTCTTAAGCCGGTCTTAATCGCTGCCCGCGACGGTAGGTGGCATCGGAGAGCCGGACGGAAGACATCCGAACCGGACCCGCTACCCGCAGGAGCAGAGATGACCGTCACCGCAAACGTCCAGATCCGCCAGAACTCCAGTACACGTCGCCGTGGAGCGTTGCTCGGCACGGTCTCCGCGATCGCCGCCGTCGCCGCCGCGACCGTCGCCCTCACCGCCGGACCGGCATCGGCGCAGCCGGCCGCGCCCAGCACTCCACAGATGATCGCCATGTACGACTCACCGGCCGTGCAGCTGGTCACCAGCAACGAGCACGCAACGGTCACGTGGTACGGCGCCACCGTCGACCTGACCCGGTTGGTGACCTTCGCCAACCAGGACCCGACCACCAAGGCCGCGTGGAGCGGCAACGACTTCGCCGGCGCGTCGAAGGACATCGTGGCCGAGTTCGCCCGCCGGGCCAGCTCCTATCTCAGCCGCGGCGCCGCCAGCCGGGTGGCTTCGGGTTACACCTCGTACGGAAGCGCCTGGGGCATCAGCGCGGACGGCTACCTGATCACGAACCATCACGTCACCGAGCCCACCGACGACGCCACCTACATTTCGGGCGCGACCGGCGGGGACTCCGCGGCCGGAACTCCCGCCGCAGCCGACGCCGTCGTCGCGTCGCTGGCACGGCAGCTCGCCACCATCCGATGGGGCACCCAGGACCTGACCGTCACCGCAGATGACCAAGCGACGCTCCAGACCCTCGCCGCCAAGTGGATCGCAATCACTTCAACCGTTTCCGGCCGCACTCAGGCCGTCTACGTCGGGGGCGGGCAGAGCGTCAAGGCCTCCGACCCCGGCAAGCCCGCGCAGATCATCAGGACGTCTCCGAGCACATGGCCGCACGAGGATGTCGCGATCCTGAAGGTCAACGCCACTAATCTGCCGGTCATCCCGCTCGGAACCGACGCAGTGCTGCAGGCCGGCGACACCGTCTATGCGCTCGGCTATCCCTACGACGCATCCTTCGGGTCCGCCACATCGGACACCGCCACCGTGACGGCGACCCTGAGCACCGGGCAGGTCACAAACCGACTCCGCACTCCGGACGGATTCACCGCGATCGAGGAGAGCGCACCGACCAACCACGGCAGCAGCGGTGGCGTCCTGCTCAATGCGCACGGACAGGCGGTCGGAATCGTCACCGCTAGCGACTCGAGCACGGAGAAGGACAACGGAGTCAACGGCGGGAAGTTCTTCTACGCCGTGCCGGTCTCGGTCGTTCGCAAGTACCTTGCGGCCGCCCGGGTCATGCCACGAACGTCACCGGACCAGGCCATCTACCAGCACGCAATGGTGCTCATGCGGCAGTCGCACTACTCAGCGGCCCTCGCCGAGCTGAGGAAGATCGACGCCGACGGCTTCTCCACGCCGTACACCAAGATGCACATGCAGATGATCGCGCAGGCCATCGCCGCCGGCCAGGACAAGCCGATGCCCGGCCACCAGGCCACTCTTCTGCTCTGTGTGGTCGGTGGCGCCGCCCTCGTGCTCCTCGCAACGGGCATCGCGATCTACCGGACCGCTCGCCGCCGTACCGTCGTCGCCCCGGTCATGCCCAACCCCCAGAACATGTACTGGCCGGCACCCCCGGCGCCCGCCCAGAACACGCAACTTCAGTCCTGGCGCGGCTGATCGATCAAGCCCTTACCCAGCAGCCAGAGTGGCGACCGACACCGTCGGTCGCCACTCTGGTCAGCTGACGACGGCGCCGTCGTCAATCGGCACGCAGGTCGAGCACCGAACCGGTCAGCTCGCCTACCTCGAGCAGCCGTCCGATCGTCGAGGATTGGCGCTGCGCGATCTGCCATGACTCGTCGTCATGGTGGCGACGATCGAGTTCGGCGTCGACCATGTCGACCTGCCGACGCCAGCCGGCGGGCTCCGGACCGAATGCCGACATCTCCTTCGATGCGGCGATATCGAATCCGGCGTCGCGCAGCATCGTGCGCAGCGCCGGGGCGGTCGGGAAATGGTTGCCTGTCGGATGCGGTCGATTCGACGCCCGATCCACCGTGAAGACCAGGAGGCCCAGGTGGCCACCGGCCGCCAGCACCCGGCGCAGTTCAGCGAGCACGCCCGGCTGGTCGTCGGTCGTGCACAGGACGCCGAGACACCACGCGACGTCGAAACTGCCTGACGCGAACGGCAGCGCCTCCGCGGCGGCCCGAACCGTCGGGAACCCGAACAGACGCCGGGCCGCGCGGCAGGCACCCGGTTCCGGCTCGGCCAGCACGGGCCGGGCGCTGCTGCTCTGGGCCGCGAAGGCCGCGGGCCCGCCGACGCCAGCTCCGACGTCGAGCAGTCGATCCGAACTCGTCAGGGCCAGCGCGTCGACGAGCCACGA
This sequence comes from Pseudonocardiales bacterium, assembly GCA_003244255.1. Taxonomy (GTDB): domain Bacteria; phylum Actinomycetota; class Actinomycetes; order Mycobacteriales; family QHCD01; genus QHCD01. Next base: position 12,814 of record QHCD01000025.1, read on the forward strand.
CAGGGCCGCGGGGCTGCCGCTCCCCCGACAGCCCGCTGGGATGTAGTAGCTCGCGCCGAGCGACACCGCGGCGTCGGCGGTCCACGCGGCGACGGCGTCGAACTCATCCGACATCGGGTCGGTCATCGTTCTGCCTCCAGCCGGATGCGCCGGCCGATCTCCGCCTTCACCTCTGCGGCAAAGATGTGACCGCGCGACGACGCCGACCCGGAAATGTTCACCCCGGCGATGCCGCCGACGGCCAGCACCGCCCGAGCCTCCTCGACGGCTGCGTCGACGCCCGCGGACACGGGATCGTCGGCAGCCAGGACACGAGCCACGGACGACGCCGGCAAGTCCAGGCCCGGCAGGCCTTGTAGCGCGGCCGCAGACGCCGGATCGGTATAGACGGGAACGGACGCGATGACGGGCATGGCGAGGCCGGCGGCACGCGCCGCCGACATGAACCGGCGCAGTTCGGTTGCCGCACCGACGTGGTTGAGGATGGCGACGCCCGCGCCGGCCCGCTGTTTCTCCACCAGCCGCAGCGGGCGAACCGCGTGCGGTGGCGCGGTCGGTGTCTCAACCACAGCCGCGATCAGGCGAAGCGATGCGGCCAGCGACGCCAGCCGGGTGCCGTCGAGATCGAAGACCTGCGTGACCTCGGGCCGCACGTCGTAGGCCCGGCCGTCACCGGTGACGCAGAGCACCGTGCGCACGCCGACATGGCGCAGGCCGTGCAGTTCCTGCTCCAAGACGATGCGGTTGCGGTCTCGGCATGCAAGCGTCGGCCAGGGCGTGATGCCCGCCGCCAGCAACAGCCGCGCGAGGACCGGCGGCGGGAAGTCGGGCCGGTCTTGATGCTCGCCCACCAGCACCGCGTCACACGACGACGCCAGGATGCGCGTGACGTCGCTCAACGCATCGGGATCGAACGGCGGCGCGCTGAAATCGGTCAGCACAAGGGGAACATCGACCGGCTCGCCCGGGGTGGTCGCGCCTGGCCAGCGCACCACGTCGTCGAACACGCAGGGTCGAGGCGCCATCTCACATGCACCGTCTGCCCGCACCCCACCGCACGGGCCGAAGACCATGCGCTTGGGGCAACCGAACGCCCGTTCGGAGTCCGGCGCCCGGATCGGCTCGGTCAGCTCGCCACCCTCACTCGCCCATCGTGCCATCAGCCGTGGCGGATGCGGTGCTGACCTCGTAGCTAGGCTGGCATCGTGTTCACGGTCGAGGAGCGGAATCGCGTGCGGGCGCGGCTTCTCGTTGCGGCGCAGGCTGATCCGCACGTGCCGGCCGCCGCCATCACCGGCTCAACCGCGATCGACACCGACGACGCGTGGTCCGACATAGATCTGGCGTTCGCGGTCGACGACGTCGCCGCGGCACTCGAACGGTGGACCGTCCGCCTCTACCGCGAGTTCGCGGCCCTGCACCACTGGGATCTGCCCGTCGGCCCGACGGTCTATCGGGTCTTCCTGCTGCCGGACTGCCTGGAGGTGGACATCGCGTTCACGCCGGTTGCCGACTTCGCACCACGCGGGCCGAGCTGGCGTATGGCCTTCGGCGACGACGTCACACCCCGGCCTTCCGCAGCAAGCAGCCGTCAGTTCGACCAGCTGGCCGGTCTCGCGTGGCACCACCTCCTGCACGCGCGAATCTGCATCGAGCGCGGCAAGCCGTGGCAGGCGGAGTGGCTGATCGGTGGCACTCGCGAGCAGGTGCTTACCTTGGCCTGCCTGCGGTTCGGCCACACCACGAGTTACGCCAAGGGCACCGACGGACTCGCGGTCAAGTTTGGCGCCTCCCGGCTGTGGTACGTGACCGACATGGACTCGACATGCGACCACGACGACGCCGGACGGCACGGTTGGATGACCCGCAGGCTCGCCGCGGCGCTCGGCAGCGCGGTGGCGCTGGCCACGTCGCTGATCGCGTGGACCGGTCCGCCGGCGCAGGCCGCGCAGACCGAGACGGTCAACGACATCGCGACCATCTCCTACGCGCCCAACTCCTACGTGATCGGCAACGCCTATCCAGGCTGGACCGACGTCATCCAGGGGCCGGGACAGTTCGCGTCCGGGCCGGGGAACCCGAACGGTGCCTACTACCGGTGGGGCTATCTCTACGGTCCGGCGTTCGACTCGTGCGCGTGGATCGCGGACGGTCAGTCGACCGCGACCGCGCCCGCCAGCGACATGTGCGGCACGCCGCAGCAGATCGACACGCCGCACTTCGTCGCCACCTACACCGACGGGACCGTGAGCCCCGGCGCCGGTGACGGCAGCCCCACGACGTGGATCGGCGGGGCGGGCTGCGACACCGCCTACGGCAACGTCGAGCCGTGGCGCGTGCCCGCGACGCCGGGCAGCCCGCTCGCGCTAGTGCCGACGCATCCGCTGCTGTGGCGGTATGTCTCGGCGGACGGCGCGTGGGTGATGGTGCGCGACACGACACCCACCGTGGGCGGCCCCAACTGGTATTTCGTCCCGCGGGGCTGCATCGCCCTGGACTGATCCGGCGGCCGAACCGAGGCCGGTGCACGAGGCGCGGACGGGCCACCGGCAGGATGAAGGCATGGCCGACTCGCAGGGCTCGTATGTCAATCCGGGCGGGGAGTTCACCCGCGACCAGAACTACCTCACCGACCGCATCACCGCCGACGGCGGGGACGGCTATCCCGTCGAACCGGGGCGCTACCGGCTCGTCGTGAGCCGCGCCTGCCCGTGGGCCAATCGCGCGATCATCGTCCGGCGGCTGCTGGGCCTGGAGCCGGTGCTCTCGATGGGTGTCGCGGGTCCGACACACGACGAGCGCAGCTGGACCTTCGATCTCGACCCGGGTGGCCGCGACCCTGTGCTCGGCATCGAACGCCTGCAGCAGGCGTTCTTCGCGCGGCAACCCGGATACGAGCGCGGCATCACGGTGCCCGCCATCGTCGACGTGCCCACCGGCAAAGTGGTGACCAACGACTACGCGCAGATGACGCTGGACCTCTCAACGCAGTGGACCGAACATCACCGGCCGGGCGCACCGGCGCTGTATCCAGACGACCGGCGCCATGAGATCGACGAGGTCGCGGCGCTGGTCTTCGCAGACGTCAACAACGGCGTCTATCAGGCGGGTTTCGCCGGCTCACAGGAAGCGTACGAGACGGCGTATCACCGGCTGTTCGACCGGTTGGACTGGCTGGGCGAACGCCTGTCACGACAGCGTTTTCTCGTCGGTGACACGATCACAGAGGCCGACGTCCGTCTGTTCACGACGTTGGCGCGCTTCGACGCCGTCTACCACGGTCACTTCAAGTGCAATCGGCAGAAGCTCGCGGAGATGCCGGTGCTGTGGGCATACGCCCGCGATCTGTTCCAGACGCCGGGCTTCGGCGACACGATCGACTTCGTGCACATCAAGGCGCACTACTACCGCGTGCACCGCGACGTGAATCCGACCGGCATCGTTCCGGCCGGGCCGGAGCTGTCCGGCTGGTTGACCCCGCACGGGCGGGAGCAACTGGGCGGCCGGCCGTTCGGTGACGGAACACCACCGGAACCGCCGCCGCCGGAGGAGACGGTGCCGGCGGATCATTCCGCATCGGCGCCCTGATCTGATCCGTCGAGGCGAGTCGCCGACGTCATGTTGCTGAGGAGCCAGGCGGGCTGTGGCCGTGAGTGGGACCGTGGCCTTCACGCACCGTCGGTTCGGCCACCAGCGGCTCGCGCCAGCAACGCAGGGACCTGTCCAAGACGTCCGCTGGGGAGAGCTGAATCATGCCTCGCGCGGCGCCATCGGCCGACCGTGTCATGGCCGGGTGCGGCGTCGTTCGGTGTCGTCGTCGACCTCGACGGCGAGGACCTCGGCCAGGTAAGCCAGACGCGACTGTCGTTCGCGTGCGGCGATCTCGGCCAGCGGGCCGCTTCGATGCGGACGGTCGGCAGATGCAGCTCGCGTGCTGCTGTACCAATTGATGCTTTCGCCGCAGCGGTGACTGTGGCGGCTCGGCAGTCGTGGTGGTCATGTTCCACTCCTGCTCAGTCGTTGGTCGCGGTTGTCTCCGGTCGCTCAGAAGTGACGGCCGAGCATGGACGCGGCAGCGGCGACGAGGTCGCCGTTGCCCTCGGCGGTGCGACCGTCCGGGAGCACGGGCGTGTCTTCGAGGCCGGTGCGGATGCCGTGCCCGCGGGGGATGGCACGCAGGTTGACCGCCCAGGACGCGATGCCGTCGCCATGGTGGACCTGTTCCAGCGACACGCGAGCGTCGGCGAGCGTTCGTTCGATCGCCGCCGCGTGCGCGACGGCAGTGTCCGGGTCGGCGTCGAGAGGCTCGACCATGGCCCGGACGCAGTGCGAGGCGATGCCCGTGGCGACGAAGCGGCGAGCGTCATCCAGTGACAGCAGCCCGGCCTCGATGCCGATTCCTCGGGTCAGCAGCAGCTCGCACAGCTCCACAATGCCGTTTTCGCCCTGGTTGGCGGTCACCGCGTCCGGCAGCTCTGTCCATGCCTCGACGAGGGCGATCCGCCGCCGTGGGTCGGGCTCGACGTCAGCGGACGTGCTCAACGAGATGGGCACACCCGGGCACGCCGCGCGGACTGCCCGCAGCGTCGCGGCGCACGGGCCGGCGGCGAAGGTCTGCTGCCCGTGGTCGTCGTAGGGGTGCAGATGCACGGACCGGGCACCGGCATCGACGGCCCCTCGGGCCTGGACGGCGATGTCACCCGGCGTGCGAGGAGCAGCCGGGTGGACCCGATCACCGTTCAATGCGGCCTGCAGCAGCGGTCCAGCCGACGTGGTTTCCGGCATATCGTCTCTCCAACCACGCGTTCACTATCAGCTTGCAAGCAGGATCGGGGACTGCCTAGCACGGTCCTCCGACAGCCAATCGAACCGGACGGTCGGCCCGGAGACGGATTGGCGGCTTGCCGAACTCGGGACTGATCCGTCAAATGATCGGCCACCCGTAGACGGGTCTCATCTGGCCAGAGATGTCTCGTGTTCGGCGGGAGTGTCAGACGCCTCTGTCGCGTCGTCGCGCCTTGAACGGTCCGATCAGCAGCACCGCCAACATCGCGCCCGTGCGCGACACCCGCCAGGACATCATCCATTCCACTCCCTGAACAGTCGGCATCCGAAACGGCGCCCACCTGATGACGCCGCGACGTGCCGATTCGTGAGGTCCGCCTCCAGGCTGTGCCGCGCAACCCGCCCCGCCGACAGTGATGGCATGTGGCTGATCGCCGTGCACGGCCAGTACGGCGACTACGTGCGCAACATCGAAGAGCATCCCCTCGTGCGGCTCAAACGACGTGGTCGTTGGTGCCAGGCCACCGCGACCGTGCACGACCTGGACCCAGCGCGGCCTCGACACTTCAACAGATACGCGAAGCGCGATCCGGGTTGGCATCAGCCAAGGCGTTCGGTGGCCGTCAGCGATAAAGGGGCGGTGATCTCGCGGCGCTATGTGGCGCCACCGTCGGGGCCCTGGTTGAGTTCAGCTAGCTCCACGGTTCGGTCGCAGGCGGAGAGCGCGGTGGCGTCGTGGGTCACCATCACCAGTGCGCATCCGTGTCGGTGCGCCTGGGCGGCCAGCAGATTCACCACGGTGGTGGCCTGGGTGTGGTCAATCGACGCGGTGGGCTCGTCGACGAGGAGCAGGGTCGGCTCGTTCATCAGCGCCCTGGCGAGGGCGACACGTTGCCGCTCCCCACCAGACAGGTGGTCCGATCGAGCGTGGGCGCGTTGAGCGACGCCGACGTCGTTGAGTAGTCGCCGTGCTCGGTCACGAAGGTGGGCGGGGCGGTCGCCGGCGAGGGTGGGGACGAGTAGTAGCTGGTCCAGGGCGGTCAGCGCTGGTAGCAGATTGGCCTCCTGGAAGACGAACCCGATCCTCGTCCGACGGATGCTCGCGGCCCTTCTCGGGGAGGCGGCCGTGATCTCTGCGTCGCCGATGTGCACCTGCCCGGTGTCGGGACGCAGCAGCGCTCCGGCGACGGCAAGCAGGGTGGATTTCCCGGACCCGGACGGCCCGGTGACGGCCAGGAATTCCCCGGCCGCAACCCGGAGGTCGACGCGGTGGAGCACGGTGCGCCGGTCGGCACCGTCGGGATAGGTGACGGTGACCCCGTCCAGACGCAGCGTCATCGCTGACCGCCTAGAGCGGTGAGCGGGTCGACGCGGGTGACCTGCCGCGCCGCCAACAGCGCGCCAGCGATTCCGGTCACGCACAGCGCACCGACCCCACCGGCGATCGAGGCCGGGGTCTGCAGGAACGGTACGGAGTGCCGCAACGCTGCCCCGAGCGCCGCGCCGAGGACAGCGCCGGTGATCACGGCGGGAACGACCAGCAGCACCGCTTGTGCCAGCGTGGTGCGCAGTAGATAGCCGGTGGATGCGCCGAGCGCGCGGATGACCGCCAGCTCCCGTCGGCGCTGCAGGGTGTTGATGACGAAGAAGGCGGCCAGGATGAGCGCCGCGATCACGAACAGGAAGACCCTGATCGTGGTCATGATCGTATTCTCCCCGTCGTATCCGGGCGCACCGGAAAGGCGGCGCGCTTGGTGACGGTTCGGGTGTCGAGGGCGCGGTCGGCGGCAGCCAGGTCGGCGCCCGCGCCTACTTGCAGGCCGATACCGGTGACCTGGCCGGCGGCCGATCCAGGAAGCGGCTGCCGGGCGGGGACGGAGAAGCGCAGGTGCTGCCACACCGGCAGGTCGACGTAGGCCGCCGGCACGTGCCCGAACGATGCCGATCCGGTGACGCCGATGACCCGCATGCTCACCGCCGGGATGGCTACGGTGATCAGCTGACCCGCCCGGACACCCTTGCGGGCGAGCTGGTCGGAGATCACCACCCCGGGACCGCCCTTGGTCAGCGGCTGGCCGCGGCGCACCGACGGGCTGAGCAGGGATCCCGGTACGACGCCGAACACGGTGAGGTCGAGGTCGGTGCCACCTGAGGAGCGTGCGTGCAGGATCGCGGTCCCGAACGGCGTCGCGTCCTCGACGCCGGGAACGGCCGACCACCGCTTGACCAGCGAGATAGGCACCAGGCTGCGCGAGAACTGCTCGCTCGACGCCGACCGCGCGAAGGCCAGGTGCGTGACCGGCATCCGCTCGATCGCTGAGGTCGTGTCGTTCGTCAGTCCCGCCGCGAACCCAGAGACCACCACGACCAGGAGCGCCACCAACGCCACCACCGCGCCGAGCAGCGCCGTGCGGTTCGCGCCGCAACCGCATCCCGCCAGACGTAGAACATCCCGCCCCCTTATGCCGACACTGTGTCGGCATAGTGAACCATACCGACAGTGCGTCGGTACATGGCTCAATGCACTACCGTCAGGGGCTGCCGTGCCGAAGATCAGCGCTCCGACGATCCCCGAACACCGCACCCGCCAGCGCCAGGTGCTGCTGGACGCCGCCCGCGACGTTCTCATCGCCGACGGCGCGGCCGCCCTGACCTTCGCCACCGTCGCCGCGGCCGCCGGCCTCGCCCGCAACAGCGTGTACGAGTACTTCGCCGACCGGACGGCGCTGATCGTCGCCGTCGTCGCCGAGGAGTTCCCGAAATGGGACCACGCAGCGAAAGAAGCGATGGCCGCCCAGAATGACCCCACCGACCGGGTACTTGCCTATGCGCGCGTCCAACTCGAACTCGTCGCCGCCGGCGAACACCGCGTCGCGCTGGCCCTGCGGGGCGTGCCGCTGACCGGAGAGGCGCGAAAGCAGTTCCGCCAGCTGCATGCCGGGCTGACCACACCGCTGCGGGATGCGTTGGCAGGACGCGGCGATACCGTCCGATGGACCGACTACATCCAAGCCGTGATCGACGCGGCGACCACCCAGCTGGAAGGCGGCGATGATCCCGACGACACGATCGCCAGCGCCCTCACGTTCCTACGGGCAGCGCTGCGATGACCTGGACCAGGCGTATCGGCGCCAGCCGCAGGTGATGGATCTGCTGCCACTCGGCGCATGTCCGCGGAGCTCACCCTCATCGGCCGTTACCTCCTCGCCGAGCTCAGCGGCGTCGCCCCGGTAGGCATACCAATTGGTTGACGCTAGGGTACGCTGCGATGATGACCACGCAGATCGCCATCCGTCTCGACGACCGCGAGCTCGCCGCCCTCGACACTGAGGTCGTCGAGGGGCGTGCGGCCAACCGTTCCGAGGCAGTCCGGCACGGGATCGCCCGCCTCCAGCGAGATCAGCGTTATCGCGGCGAGGAGGCCACTCTCCTCGACCTCGCTCGACGAGGTGAGCCTGTTTACCCGGATCTCGACGGTGTGCTCGACCTCCCGCATCCCACATCGGACTGATGCGCACCATCGCGTCGGTCCAGTTGGACAAGCATCGACCAGCGCTGATCTTGACACGGCAGTCCAGGCTCCACCTGCTGACCTGGCTGACCGTCGCGCCGATCACCAGCACGATCCGGGGCATCACCAGCGAGGTCCCGGTCGGGCCAAGAAACGGACTGGACCATGACAGCGTCGTCAGCTGCGACAACATCACCACGGTAGGGATGAGCGCCGTTGGCGAGACGATCGGCCTGCTCTTCGACGACCAGGAACCCGCATTGGCTCGCGCCATCAGCGACGCATTCGAGCTCCACCTGATGTAGCGATCGGGCATCAGGTCCCAGTCTCACTGTCGGAGTGCACGTCGTGCTGGCCGCGCAGCGCAGCGCGACCGCCTTGCGCAGCGCCGAGACGGAAACTCCACACCTCAGTCGGAGGTCTTCCTCAAGTCACCACGCCATGCGGTTCAGTGTCACCACTAGAGTCCGGGGGGTGCCGTGGTCGTCCTACGGGTCGTTCCTGGCCTTCGCGCTCGTGTTGACCCTGGTCCCGGGCCCTGACTTTGCCGTGGTCACCAAGAACACGCTCGCGTCCGGGCGCTGGCGGGGCGGATGGAGCGCGGTCGGGGTGAGCTGTTCCAGCGTCGTGCAAGGCGCCGCCGCGACGGCCGGCTTGGGCGCGGTGATCTTCTTGCGGTGAGGCAGGCTTAGTGCTACTAATAGCACATGCCGAGCGTTGGCGTGCGCGAACTTCGACAGCGGGCAAGCGAGCTGCTGCGCATGGTGGAGGCGGGCGAAACCGTCGAGATCACCGATCGCGGCCGGCCAGTTGCCGTACTCAGCCCGATTCCCGACGACGGGATTATCGAGTGGCTGCGCGCCACCGGCGACCTGGTGCCGGCGAGTGCCGGTTTCGACGATCTGCCCGCACCCCTCGCGACCCCGGCAGGTGGGCCGACACCATCGGAGATTCTCGCCAAGCTCCGAAGCGATGAACGCTAGTGCCACAGGCACCGCCAGGTCATCTCCCAGACAGACCACTGGCCGGGCAACGTACGTCGACTCGTCAGCGATCGTGAAGCTGGCGACGAGCGAGCCTGAGTCGGCCGCGCTGCGGCGCTATCTTGCCCGCAGGCGGCCGCGCGTCGCGAGCGCACTCGCTCGAACCGAGGTAGCCCGGGCGCTGCTCCCGGTCGGCCCCGCAGCGGTCGCACGGGGCGAGGAGGTGCTGCGGCGATTCGACGTCGTCCGGGTGAACGACCGGATACTTCGAGCGGCCGGGGTGATGCTGCCTATGCGGCTGCGCTCCCTGGACGCGATACACCTGGCAACTGCGAGAGAGCTCGGCGCGGATCTCGCCAGGGTCTGCACCTACGACGAACGGATGGCCGCCGCGGCCGTCGAGCTCGGCATGACCGTGGTCACACCAACCTGAAACCGCCTTGGCCTCGACGTCGGTCGACCGATGGTCCGGGTGCACCCGGCTCGTCGTCGTCCAGCCGCCGGGAGGCACCCACATGGGCGGATGGGTGGCGACCCGAGAGCCCTCGGCGGGCTGATCGGCGTAACAGCGTTGCGCTCGAAGCCTTTACAAGACGAGGTCCGCGGAGTAGGAACGGGGCGTCGGGCTGTAACTTAGCAACGTGGTCAGGAGGCACTTCGTGAATCATTACCGTGATCCTGTCGGCCGGCGCCGCCGGTTCCCGGCCATCGCCGCAGCCGCCGTGCTCGGCCTCGCGGCCTTCGGCCTGCTGGCGCCCGCCGCCGCGTCTGCAGCCATGCCGCACCCGGCCGCCGTCGTCCAGCCGAATGTCTCGACGACACAGCTGCAGTGGGACCTGGCTGGCATGGGCTATCTGCCGTGGTCGGGTATCGACGGCCAGCCCGGGCCGAACACCACCGCGGCGACCAAGTCGTTCCAGTCCGATGCGTGTATCGCGGTGGACGGGATTGACGGCCCGCAGACCGACGCCGCGCTGTCGGCGAAGGTGAAGCAGGTGCAGGCGGTCACCGGCAGCGCGCAGGACGGCGCGTACGGGCCGAATACCAAGGCCGCGGTCCAGTCGTGGCAGAGCGCGCACGGCCTAACCGCGGACGGGCAGGCCGGCCCGGCCACGATGGCCGCGATGGGCATCAGCAGGCGGTCGTGCTCGCCACCGCCGCCACCGCCGCCGACGGGCCCGCTGGGTCAGCAGATCGCGACGATCGCCGGACAGGAGCTGAACAACTCCTCGCGCAACCACGAGATCGGCGGCTACAACTGCAACTACTACTCGACCGCGCTCGGCGTCGGTTCGACCGGCTCCTGCTCGAACGGCTGGCGGACCGAGGAATGGTGCGCCGACTTCGCCACCTGGGTGTGGGGCCAGGCCGGTGCGAACACCGGCGGGCTGAACCCCGGCGCGATCAGCTTCTACAACTACGGCGTCAACCACGGCACCTGGCACACCGGCAGCCCGCAGGTCGGTGACGCGGCGGTGTTCAACGTCTCCGGTGGGTACGCCAGTCATGTCGGGCTGGTCGTGTCGGCCAGTGGCAACTCGTTCACGATGATCTCCGGGAACAGCTACAACCCCAACGACGGCGCCGACGACGCCGTGACCCAGGTGAACCTGACCGCCGGCAGCGGCGGAGTCTCCGGGTTCGCCAGCCCGGTGAGCTAACCGGCACCGTCCAGAACGTCGGGGACTGTTGATCATGCGGTTTCGGGACGCGACACGCCGTTTTATCGTCCCGGAACCGCATGATCAACACCTGTGCGATGCGGGGGACGGTGACGGGTCAGATGGCACCTCACCCCGGTAAGGGCACGTCAGGGAAGGACGCACCGATGCGCGTGGCAAGGTTGACGATCGTTCTGGCCGCCGCCGGACTCGCCGCCGTGGGGGTGGCAGTCCCGACATCTGCTGCGGCGCCCCCGGCCGGATCGACTCGAGCCGCTGCGGCAGCAACGGCGGCGCAGCCGGCGGACACCCACCCGCCGGCACCGCCGACCGGCGTGGCGCTGGCCGACGACGGCGGCGGGCGACTCCTCGGCAGCTGGCAACCACCGAGCGACGACGGCGGCGCCGCGATCACCGGCTACCTGCTGCAGGTGTTTGGCGCCAACCATGCCTACGTCGGTCGCGTCGTCGCGTCGCCGGCACAGACGTCCGAGGTATTCACCGGTCTGCGGCCCGGCGTCACCTACCGGTTCTACGTCAACGCGCAGAACAGCGTCGGCTACAGCCACGCGTCGCCGGCCAGCAACTTCGCGACCACCGGTGTCGCGGTCTCGCCGGGGCGGCCCGACGCGCCGGTCGGCCCCCTGGTCACGCCGGTCACGGGGGCCGGGCTGCACGTGACGTGGCGGGCCGCACCCGCCAACGGCGCGCCCGTGCAGTCCTACCGGTTGACCGTGACGACGCCCGGCGGCGCGATCGCGCGCCAGGTCACCCTGCCGGCATACGCCCGCAGCACGACGGTGAGGGGGCTGGTCGCGGGCATCACCTACCGGGTGCGCATCACCGCCGTAAACCGTTATGGCGCAGGGGTTTCATCCGATCCTGCCAGCGCAGAGGCACTCGCCGTCGTGCGCGGTTCGGGCGTCGGGCTCTACTCATTCGGCCAGATCGAGACCCAGGACGACTGGACGAAGGTGATCCAGCAGGGCTGGGGCGGCCTGCTCGACACCGAAGCGCTCGGGACGAAGACACCGCCGTACACGGGCCTGGTCGGTGGCAACAACCCGGACGCCGGCGCGCAGGCCGCGCTCGATGCGATCCCCTCGTACAAGGGATTCTGGGTCTCCTTCTGGACGGTCGACGCACCGGATCCGGCCGTCAACCCGACACTCGCCGACTTCTACAGCTACGGCCGCCAGGCCGGGACGTACGCGGCGCGGCACACGGCAAACCTCGGTGGCACAAGGCTTCCCGACTACCTCGCGATCGACTACGAAGGCTATTTCTCGCCGGAGAATCAGGCGCAGTACATCGCAGAGACCACGGGCTGGGCGGACGGTATCCATCGCGTCCTGCCGGGCATGGGAGTCCTGTACTACACCGCTGGGCAGAACGTGTTCCTGGACAACGACCTCTGGGTCATCCACTCGGCGGGTTACCAGCCGGCAGTCGCGCCGATCGTCGGCAACGCGCCCGAGGTGCCGAACGACGGCAACCTCGTCGGCTACCAGGGACTGTTCGCCGAGTGCACCGACGGCAGCGCGCGGCCGAGCGTGGAAACGGTTCTGGGCTGGGATCCCGATCATCCGATCAGCCAGGTGGAGTTCGCCACCGCGCAGGACGAGTGCGGTCCGGGCATCGCCGCGCCGTCGGTCCGACCGGCCAATCACGTCGCGCCGGCCACACCAGCGACAGCTCCGGCATGCACGTCGGCCAGCGTCGGCTACGCCGGAACGCAGGCGGCCGACGGCATGCAGGGGATCGCGGAGTTCGGCGTCCGCAACACCACCCGAGCCGCGTGCTCGGTGACCGGCGCGCCGAGGATGGCGCTGCGTACCTCCGCCGGGGCGACCTCGACGGCGACGCCCGGGGCGACGCCGGTCGTCCAGAAGCAGCCGTCGTCGTCGCTGACGCTGCAACCCGGTGCGGCGGCCTACTTCACGGTTTCCTTCACACGCAACCCGGACGGGGTGAACCCGGTTATCGGGACGGCCATCGTGACGCTGCCCGGACAGCACCACCCGACGGTCCTGCCGATCCCGGCCACCGGTCCGGTAACGCTGGCTCCGGTGCCGGGAACTCCGATGACGGTCAGTCCGCTAGGAGGGCGCTGACAATGCACTGCTCTGCTGCGCGGCGCCCGGATCGGCGACCGGCGGCGTTGTCCTCGTCGTCCAT
>QHCD01000026.1 GCA_003244255.1 Pseudonocardiales bacterium
GATCATCCAGGAGCTGGAGTCGGTGTTCCGCGGCGGCGGCTGGAACGTGATCAAGGTGATCTGGGGCCGAGACTGGGATCCGCTGCTCGCCCAGGATGTCGACGGCGTCCTGGTGAACACGATGAACGCAACGCCGGACGGGCAGTTCCAGACCTACTCCGTCGAACCCGGCGCCTACACCCGCGAGCACTTCTTCGGCACCGACCCGCGGCTGCGCAAGATGGTCGAGGGCATCTCCGACGACGACCTGCGCCGGCTCTCCCGCGGGGGGCACGACTACCGCAAGGTCTACGCCGCGTTCAAGGCCGCGCGCGAACACGTCGGCCAGCCGACGGTGATCCTCGCCCACACCATCAAGGGGTGGACCCTCGGCAGCGACTTCGAGGGCCGCAACGCCACGCATCAGATGAAGAAACTCACCAAGGCAGAGCTGAAGGAGTTCCGCGACCGGCTCTATCTGCCGATCTCCGATGCGGCTCTGGAGGCCGAACAGCCGCCGTACTACCAGCCGGATGAGGACTCCGACGAGATCGCGTACATGAAGGAACGTCGCGCCGCGCTCGGCGGCTACCTGCCCCGGCGCGTCGTCCGGCCGCGACCGGTGACCCTGCCCGACTCGGCGTCGTACGCGGACCTAAAGCGCGGGTCGGGCAAGCAGGCCGTGGCGACGACGATGGCGTTCGTCCGGCTGCTCAAGGACCTGATGAAGCTTGGCGACTTCGGCAAGCGGTTCGTACCGATCATCCCGGACGAGGCGCGCACGTTCGGCATGGACTCGCTGTTCCCGACAGCGAAGATCTACTCACCGCACGGGCAGCACTACGAGGCCGTCGACCGCAATCTGCTCCTGTCCTACCAGGAATCCATCACCGGACAGCTGTTGCATGAGGGCATCACGGAGTCCGGCGCCTCGGCGTCGTTCATCGCCGCCGGCACGAGCTACGCGACACACGGCGAACCGATGATTCCGGTCTACATCTTCTATTCGATGTTCGGGTTCCAGCGCACCGGCGATCTGCTGTGGGCCGCGGCCGACCAGATGACCCGCGGCTTCCTGCTCGGCGCGACCGCTGGCCGGACGACGTTGACCGGCGAGGGCTTGCAGCACAACGACGGGCACTCGCACCTGCTTGCCTCGACCAACCCGGCGTGTGTCGCCTACGACCCGGCGTATGCCTACGAGATCGCGTACGTCGTCGAGGATGCGCTGCGACGGATGTACGGCTCTTCCGAGGAGCACCCGCACGGCGAGGACGTCTTCTACTACCTCACCGTGTACAACGAGCCGATGCCGCAGCCGGCCGAGCCGGAGGGGCTCGACGTCGAGGGCCTGCTGGCCGGGCTGTACCGCTACCGCGCCGCCGATCGCGACATCGACTTAACCGGCGCGGGCGGCATGGAGTGCCCGCGGGCCCAGCTGCTGGCCTCGGGCGTCGCGCTGCCATGGGCGCTGGATGCGCAGCGGATCCTGGCGCAGGAGTGGGGCGTCGCCGCCGACGTCTGGTCGGCGACGTCGTGGACGCAGCTGCGGCGCGACGCAATCGGCTGCGAGGAATGGAACCTGCTACACCCAGACGACGAGCACCGCACGCCGTACGTCACCCGGGCGTTGGAGGGCGTGCCCGGGCCGGTCGTCGCCGTCAGCGATTGGATGCGCGCCGTGCCGGATCAGATTGCCCGATGGGTGCCCGGTGACTACACCTCGCTCGGTGCCGACGGCTTCGGCTTCTCCGACACTCGGGGTGCCGCCCGCCGGCACTTCCACATCGACGCGCCGTCGATCGTGCTCGCGGTGCTCACCGAGCTGGCGCGCACCGGGCAGGTCAAGCACGAGGCGCTGACCTCGGCGATCGAGCGCTACCAGCTGCTCGACGTGCACGCGGCGGGTACCGGCTCGACCGGCGGGGACAGCGGCTGATCGCCTCGCGCCGGCTCGACCGGCGGCGACAGCGGCTGATCCCCTCGCGCCGGCTTGACCGGCGGCGACAGCGGCTGATCCCCTCGCGCCGGCACGGCGACCGCCGGAACTTTCCAGCCCATCCCGCCCGGACCCCGTTGTTGATCATGCGCTTTCGGGACGCGACACGCCGTTTTTCCGCCCCGGAACCGCATGATCAACAAATCAGAGACGGGATGGTCGCCGGCGTCACGGGGTGGGCGGCATGGTGGCTGGCGTCGGCGATCAGGCAGCGATCGGGCGACTGAGCAACAGACGCAGATGGGCGATCAGCCGACCCGGGTTGCGATACACATCGACGTCGGTGGCGCCGACGACAGTCCAACCGGCGCGCGCCAGCCAGTTGCGACGTTCGATATCGATGCGCTGTTGGCGTCGTTCCAGGTGGATCGCGCCGTCGTACTCGAGCCCGATCCGGTGCTCGGGCCAGGCGAAGTCGAGTCGGTAGATCCCGGCGCCACTCGCGTCCGTCAACCACCACTGTAGTTGCGGCGCCGGGAGGTCACTCTCGTGCAGGCGCAGCCGCAGGCGGCTCTCCATCGGCGACTCGGATCGCGGATCACCAAGCGCGATCATCTCGCGGGCGGCGACGACGCCACGCCTGCGAGCATGCCGCTCGAGCTGCGCGGCAAGCTCGAGACGTGTGCTGACGCGCCTGGAAAGCGCCGCGTCGACGACGGGCAGCGCGTCCATTCGCGTCAGCATCCGCGTGAGGTCGACGACCGTCCGCGCGGCGGTTGTGACCGGCGTGCCGTCGACGTCCACGACATCGTCGGCCGGGATGCGCCAGCCGTGTATCTGCAGGCCCTCGCGGGACCGTGCGGTTTTCGCCGAATCGCCGGCCAGGTGGACGACGTCGGTTCCGACGACGTCAAGGCCGTGCATGGCAGCGGCCGATGGCCCGACGACAACGAGGTCTTCGCCGACGCTCTCCCGAGCCGCCCGGATGCGATCGATGACATTGGCGTCGGATGAGGTGCACACACCTCGATATGTCGATGCCCAGATGCCGTCGGCCAGCCGTCGACGGACCGTTCGCTCGCCGTGCAGGGATATCGCCAGTCGCCGTCGGGCGACGAAGGATTCGGTCATGTTGCGATCCTCGGCCACCACGGTGGGCGGTGGACGGCGTCACGATGATCTGTGGACGGTCCGACGCCGCGATCGAACACACGAGCGTATGCCGCTTCAGCACCACGGCCCCCGGCGCGACCGCCCCTCCCGCGCGACCGCCCCTCCCGTGCGCGACCGCCCCTCCCGTGCGCGACCGCCCCTGCCGTGCGCGACCGCCCCTCCCGTGCGACCGCCCCATTCGAAGTTGATCATGCGCTTTCGGGGCGCAAGAACGGCGTGTCGCGTCCCGAAAGCGCATGATCAACAACGGTCGCGGGGGCCGGGGCGATGACGGGTCAGATGAAGGTGGCGGCCCTGAGCATCGCTGCGATCTGCGGGTCGAGGTTCGGCACATCGATGCGCTCGAGCAGGTACACCTTCGTCGTCGGCAGCCACCAGGATCGAACCACCTGGCTGGCGGAGCCGTCGGAGCAGTGCAGGGCCCACGCGCCGTAATCGGCCCGGTGCGGCCCGACCGGCGCGAGCCCCTTGGCGTGCTGTTCTGAGGAGACGACGACGTTGCCGCTGCTGTTCGGATCGCCGCAGACGGGGACGTCGCTGCCGATGTACCAGGGGTTCGCCTTCGAGCCGTACGGCGGCACGATCGAGGCGCCTTCGCGCTGCAGCAGCCCGATGTCGATCACGTCGAGGAGACACGGGTGCCACGGCGCGTCGACGCATACCTCGTCTGGATACACGCGGCGAGCGGCTAACCCGCTGGGCACGGGCAACCGCAACGCCCCCTGCGCGACCGTGCCGCCGGGACGATCCGGCGACGTCTGGGTCGGTGGGAGGCTCGACGGCGGGCCGGACGACGGCGGCAGCGGAGCCGGCGCCGTAGCCGTCGGTGACGGCGGCAGCGGAACCGTTGCGGTAGAGGTGGGACCGGGAGACGACGGGCCAGCAGACGACGGCAGCGGGCCCCCGTCGAAGCTGATGCTGGCGCCAGTCGCCGGGATCGATGCCCTCGGGCTGCCCGAGACGGTGCGCGCGCAGCCGGCCAGGGCGACCAGCACCACGCCGGCCGATAGCAGCCGCGCGGCCATTCCCCCGACCTTCATGACAGCCTCCCTGCGTCGCGGCATCGTGCTCGCCCGCAGCACCTAGACTTCCGCCCGTGTCGGCGACACGGGCACCTAGACTTCCGCGCGTGTCGGCGACACGGCTCATCGTCCTCGGCGCCGTGCGGACATTCCAGCCGGTGCACGGCTACTTCGTGCGCCGCGAACTGCTCTCCTGGGGGGTCGAGACCTGGGCGCACGTGCATCCGGGATCGATCTACAACGCACTCCGCTCGCTGGATCACGCCGGCGAGATCGACGTCGTCGACACCGAGAACGAGGGCGCTCGCCCGGCACGAACCCGGTACCGGTTGACCACCGACGGCGAGAAGGCATTCTTCACGCTGCTGCGCGACGCGCTCTGGACCGTCCAGATGGATCCCAGCGCGCTCTTCGCCGGCCTCATGTTCGCATCGGCGTTGCGGCGCGAGGAGGTGATCGACGCCATGACGGCGCGGTGCGACAAGCTCCGCGCGGCGTCGGTCGAGATCAAGCACGCCAGTCAGGACGCAGCCGAGGCCCGAACGGCTCCCGCGCACACCCAGGAGCTGTGGAACATCGGCGCGGCCAGGCTCGGCGGAGAGCTGCGGTGGTGCCGCGCCTACGCGGGTCGCCTCCGCGCCGGCCATTACCGCTTCTACCCCGAGCCCGGCTGGAACGCACCCCC
The DNA here is from genome assembly GCA_003244255.1 of Pseudonocardiales bacterium. Classification (GTDB taxonomy): domain Bacteria; phylum Actinomycetota; class Actinomycetes; order Mycobacteriales; family QHCD01; genus QHCD01. The sequence goes on from QHCD01000026.1 coordinate 4,799, forward strand.
CGGCCCCGAGGGGCGTTGGGACGCGCAGCTCTGGCAGCCGATAGACCGATGACCGGGCCGATGCCCCGTGCTATAGTCAAACTTGAATGATCATGCTTGACCTAGCCGGCCGATGCGCGGCCGTAGCTGTACGGAGGTACAGGTGATCACCGCTCGCGGGCTCGCCCGCACGTATCGGACCCGCCGCGGGACGGTCGAGGCCGTCCGCGGTGTCGACCTCGACGTCGACGCCGGCGAGATCGTCGGATTCCTCGGACCCAACGGCGCCGGCAAGACGACGACGCTGCGCATGCTGTCGACGCTGATCGCACCGACCGCGGGCGAGGCGACCGTCGCCGGCTGCGACCTGCGCACCGATCCGGTGGGCGTCCGGCGGCACATCGGCTACGTCGCCCAGAGCGGATCGACGGCGCCGGAGGCCACCATCGGCGAAGAACTCGTCGACCACGCCCTCTTGTACGGGATCTCGAAGTCGACGGCGACGGCCCGCGGCCGGGAGCTGATCGACCAGCTGGACCTACGCGGCCTATGGGAGCGGCAGACCAAGACCCTCTCCGGCGGTCAGCGCCGCCGGCTCGACGTCGCCATGGGCCTGATCAACGGCGCCAGGCTGATCTTCCTCGACGAGCCGACCACCGGTCTGGATCCGCAGGCCCGGGCCAACCTGTGGGAGCACGTGCGCCGGCTGCGCGGCGACCTGGGCGCGACCGTCTTCCTCACCACCCACTACCTCGACGAGGCGGACGCGCTCTGCGACCGCATCCTGGTGATCGACGACGGCCAGATCGTCGCCACCGGGACGCCGGAGGAGCTCAAGCGGAGAATCTCCGGCGATCTGATCACGCTGACCGTGGCCGACCCCGCCACCGCGCCGGCCGCCGCGCAGGTTGCGACCGGTCGAAGCAGCGGCGGCGATTCCGCGTCGGTCGAGACCGACGCCAGTACGGTCCGGTTCCGGGTCGACAACGGGGCCCGCGCGCTGCCCGCTCTGCTGCGCGACCTGACCGCTGCCGGCGTGGATCTCGACGGCGTCGAGGTCCGGCGACCCTCACTCGACGACGTCTTCCTCACCCTGACCGGCCGCACTCTTCGCGACGACATCCCAGCCTGACCCGCCCACTTACGGGAGAACTCCCATGCTGCTAGCCACTCGCGTCGTGTTCGTCCGGGCCATGCGCCTCTCGCTACGCAATCCGACCTGGATCGTCATCGGCCTGACCCAGCCGATCCTCTACCTGGCCCTGTTCGGGCCGCTGCTGCGCAAGATGAACCAGCTGCCCGGCTTCCCGCCCGGCAGCTGGTGGCAGGTGTTCGTGCCCGGCCTGCTCATCCAGCTCGGCATCTTCGGTGCGCTCTTCGTCGGGTTCGGCCTGGTTGCCGAGTATCGAGCCGGAGTCATCGAGCAGATGCGGGTGACGCCGGCGCCGCGGATGGCGTTGCTGCTCGGCCGCGTCCTGCGCGACGTCATCGTGCTGGTCGTGCAGGCGCTGGTGCTGACCGTCGCCGCCGTTGTCTTCGGCATGCGAGCACCTATTGTGGGCGTCGTCGTCGCGTTCGTGCTCGTGGCGCTGCTCGGCGCGGCCTGTGCCTCGGTGTCCTACGCCGTCGCGCTGATCACCAAGAGCGAAGATGTGCTGGCCCCGCTGCTGAACACGGTGGCGGTACCGGTGCTGCTGCTCTCCGGGATCCTGCTGCCGATGAGCCTGGCGCCGGGCTGGCTACGCACGCTGTCGGAGATCAACCCGTTCTCCCACGTCGTCGACGGCATCCGCTCGTTGTTCCGGGGCGACTTCGGTTCGGCCGACACGATGTGGGGACTGATCGTCGGCGCGATCATCGTCGCGCTGGGCCTGATCTTCGGCGCCCGGACCTTCCAGCGCGAGTCTGCATAGGCTCTAGCGCCCGGGCGCGGCCCGGAGCGGGTTTTCCCGACCGGGGCGGCTGTCCGGGCAGGCGGTGCGCTCGGTAGCGTTGAGTTGATGACAGGACGCCTCGGCCTGACCGACGTCATGCCCGTCGTATCGGGTGGCCGTTACCCCGCGCGCGCGGTGGTCGGCGAGGCGGTCCCGATCGCCGCAACGGTGTTCGGCGAGGGGCATGCGCTCGTCGCCGCCACGGTCGCGTGGCGGGGACCCGAGGCCGCTCGCGGCGAGGCATACCGGATGGTCCCGGGCGCCGCGGGCACCGACCGCTGGCACGCCGTCGTCGTTCCCGCCGTGCAGGGCCGGTGGAGTTTCGTCGTCGAGGCGTGGCGGGATCCGCTCTCGACCTGGCAGCACGACGTCGAGACCAAGCTCGACGCCGGCCAGGGCCTGGCCGATCTCGCCAACGACATGGAGGACGGCGCCCGGCTGCTCACCCGTGCGCTGCGCGGTCTCCCCCGCGAGCGCCGGCCGATCGTCACGGCCGCGATCGCCGCACTGCGCGATGATGGCCGCGAACTCGCCGCGCGCATCGGACCGTCGCTGGCGCCCGACCTCGTCGCGCTGCTGCAACGGTTCCCGGTACGAGAACTGCTCACCCGCAGCCGGCGCTACGAGCTCTGGGTCGACCGCGAGCGCGCGCTCTACGGCGCCTGGTACGAGCTGTTCCCGCGCTCCACCGGCGGCGTCGACGCCGCCGGCAAGCCGGTGCACGGGACGTTCCTCACCACCGCGGAACGGCTGCCCGACATCGCCGCCATGGGCTTCGACATCGTCTACCTGCCGCCGGTGCACCCGATCGGAGTCGTGAACCGCAAGGGCGCCAACAAC
>QHCD01000027.1 GCA_003244255.1 Pseudonocardiales bacterium
TCGCCGGGAACAGCAGCGTGCCGTCGCGGTGCATCTCATAGAGCCGGTGCACGCCGGTAGTGGTCTCCTCGGTCACCCCGCGGATGTCCGCCGCCATGCGGGTAAAGCGCTGATCGTCGGCGGCCAGTGATTCGCGCAGGACAGCCAGGATGACGCGGGACTCCTCGTTGTCGTCCGGGGCGTCGTCGGGCACCGCGCCGGCCCTCTCGACCTCCGCACCCTTGTGCACCAGCAGGGTCGCGTCGCCGCCGTCGTCCAGGATCATGTTCGGGCCGCGGTCCGGCCCTCCGGACGCGTCCGGCCAGGCCAGCGCCTGGGTGGTGCACCACCAGTACTCGCGGAGGCTCTCGCCCTTCCAGGCGAAGACCGGCGTGCCGGACGGAGCGTCCGGGGTTCCCTCGGGCCCTACGACGACGGCCGCGGCCGCGTGGTCCTGGGTGGAGAAGATGTTGCAGCTGCACCAGCGCACCTGCGCGCCGAGCGCGACCAGGGTCTCGATCAGCACGGCGGTCTGCACGGTCATGTGCAGCGAGCCGGTGATCCGCGCGCCGGCGAGCGGCTGGCTTGCGGAGTACTCCTCCCGCACCGACATCAGACCCGGCATCTCGTGCTCGGCGAGCTGGATCTCCTTGCGGCCGAACGCCGCGAGACGAAGGTCGGCGACGCGAAAGTCAACTGGGTCCTCGCCCGTCGCCACGCCGCCGGTAACCGGCGGCTGGCTGCCGGTGGCGGTCGTGCCGGTGGCGGTCGTGCCGGTGGCGGTCGTGCCGGTGGCGGTCGTGCCGGTGGCGGTCATGCGCTCTCCTTCGCGGTCCCCCGCGGCGGCCGGCCCCGATGCGTAGCCGTCAGCGGGTCGTCGATGTCGTCGGTGTCGTCGGTGTCGTCGGTGTCGTCGGTGTCGTCGGTGGCGTCGGTGGCGGCGTCGTCGGGGTCCGGGATGGCCGCTGTTGGCGTTCGCAGGCCCGCCAGCAGCCGCTCGTGCTTGTGCTGCTCGAACCGCAACCACTCGGCCGGCGCTACGGCGGCGGGCCGGTGCGCCGCGCCGACGATCCAGCCGTCGATCGCGGCCCGCAACCGGTCGTCGAGCCGCATCCGGCGCGCGAACCCGACCTCGCTCAGCTCGACACCGTGCGTCGTCAGCAGCTCACGCAGGGTGCGCAGGCGCTGCAACTCGGCCGGGCCATAGAGCCGGTATCCCGCGGCGGACCGGTCCGCCGCGACCAAGCCCACCGCTTCGATGTAGCGCAGCATCCGAGGCGACCACCCGGTGGTCTGCGCGGCCTCGCGCACGGTCAGCCTGTCCATCGCGGCAAAGGTTAGCACGCGAATGTCAATGTTGCTTCGGTCCGCGAGCCGCCAGCTGGGCTCAGGCCGCTGTCGTGACCCGGTACACCGTCCCCGACCCGGATAGCGTCAGCGCCGGGTCGGCGGCTGGCTTGAACACCGACTCGCCCCGCACCAGCCGCACCGGGTCGGCCGATCCGGACCGGACCGTGATCGTGCCCGCGACGACCAGCAGAATCTCCGGGCCGCCGGTGTCGCGCAGCCGCACCGCCCGTCCGGCCGCATCTGCGGCACCCCCACTAGCGTCGCCGGCGGCGTCCCCGGCGGCGTCCCCGGCGGCGTCGACCCTGGAGAGCCGGAACTCCCGGCTCGGCGTCGGCCAGGTCCATTCCTGCGGCCCCACCTGCTCCGGGTGCACGACCGGCGGGGGGCCGTCGCTGAAGTCGAGCACGCGCAGCAGCTCCGCGACGTCGATGCGCTTGCCGGTGAGCCCGCCCCGAAGGACGTTGTCGGATCCCGCCATCACCTCGACGCCGAACCCCGACAGGTAGGTGTGCAGGTTGCCTGCTGGCAGGTAGACGGCTTCGCCCGGCTCGAGCAGGACGTGGTTGAGCAGGATCGCGGTGACCGCGCCGACGTCGTCGGGATAGGCCGCGGCGAGCCGGCGGACGACGGCGTGCTCCGCGGCGAAGCGGGAGTCGCGAGGCGCGGCGCGGCAGGCATCGGCAACCTCGGTGACCAGGGGCGCGCGCGCGGCCGCCGGCACCGTCAGCAGGTAGGTCACCAGCTCGCGCAGGGCATCGGCGGGGGTCTGCCAGGACCGCGCATGCGCCCAGGGCAGTAACCGCGGCGCGGCGAGTTCGGCGAGCAGCTCGGCCGTCGTCGCGACCTCGCGGAAGCCGCACAACGCTTCGGTCGGCGCGAGCGCACACAGCAACTCCGGCTTGCCGAACGGGTCGCGGTAGTTGCGCTCGGGCGCGTCGCGCGGCCGACCGGAGCGCTCCTCGGCGGCGAACCCGTTGCGCGCCTGCTCGGCGTTCGGGTGCGCCTGCAGGGAGAGCGGGACCTCGGCGGCGAGGACCTTGAACAGGAACGGCAGCCGGGCCCCGAACTCGCCGCGCACCCGACGCCCGAGCGTCTGGTCTGGATCGGTGGCGATCCGGGCGTCCAGCGCGGTGCCGTCGCCCAGGACCGACGGCGCGCTCGGGTGGGCTCCCATCCACAGCTCGGCCTGCGGCTCGGCGGTCGGAACGGCCGCGCCGAGCAGCTCGCCGATGTCGGTGTGGGATCCCCAGGCGTAGGAGCGGATCGGGTTGCGGAGGCGTTCGATCACGGTCGCGCCGAGAGGGCCAGCATCGGCGGCGGGCCGCCGGGGTCGACGCCCGCGAGCACTCCCACGTACGCCGCCGCGCCGTCCAGCACGCCAAGCAATGCTGCCAGCCTGGAGAGCGGCGGGCCCGGCACGGCCGCGAGCTCGCTCACCGGGGTCGAGCGCTCGGCGAGCAACCGGCTCACAGCGGCCGACGAGCGGTGGTGTTGCGCCGGTGGCGCGAGATCCGACGCGGGCTCGTCGGCGTCGCGCAGCAAGACGATCCGGATGCGGGCCGCCGGCGCGTCCTCGACCCGGTCGCGGAAGAGGTCATCCGGCGCCGCCGCCGCTGCGAACGGGCCGCCGAGCAGCCGCAGCTGGTCCCCCGTGACGTCGTCGAGAAGTCCGTGCTGGGCCGGAACCCCCGCGAACGAGGCGAGCTCTGAGGCGAAGCGCGCGGCGGCGACGGCCGCGAGCCGCGACGTCGCCCAGACCACGGGCAGGGTGCCGGCGAGCTCGAGGGCCAGGCCCTTGGCCGGGCTGACGAAGGACTCGCTGGTGGGGCCGAAGCTGACGGCGTCGGCCTCCAGCCGGCTCGCGACCTGCTCGATCGCATCGTCGTCGACATCGAGCACACCCGCGGCGGCCGCGAGCGCGGTCAGCGCCGTCAGGACCGACCAGAACGTCGTCGAATCCGGGCCGGCGCCGATCACGGGGAGCAGCACACCGCGGGCCCGATGCACCGCATCGAACAGCGCGGGGTCGAGCGGGTCCGCCGCCTCAGACGCCCCGACCGGGGTGAGGCACGCCAGCCGGGCACCCCTCGCCGCCGAAGCAGCCGCAAGCGTCGTCGCCCCCCGGTCGCCGCCGCACACTACGACGAAGTCGGTGGCACCGACCCAGCCGGGCAGGCTCCGACCACGCTCGGCGACGACCTGAACGGGCGAGCCCGTGCCGGCGATCGCGGCTACAGCGTCGGCTGCGTGCGCGACGGCGCCGCGCCCCGCGATCACCATCGCACCCGGCCGCCCGTCGGCAGCGAGCGTGCCGAGCTCGGCCTCCCGCGCCACCCGTGCGGCGACCCGCATCGACGCCGCCGATCCGGCCATGGCGCGCAGCACACCGGAGCGGTCGATCGCCTCGATCTGCGCGGTGTCGTCCAGCACAGATTCGCTGCCCGGCGCTGGTCCGATTGGTTCACCGTCGCCCACGCCGCCAGGCTCGGTATTCACCCCGCCTCCGGACCGGTCCCGGCCGCGCCCGACGTGGGCGGGCTGGCATCCTCGATCAGCAGCACCGGGATGTTCTCGCGCACCGGATAGCCGCGACCGCATTGCTCGCAGCGCAGCACCGAGGCCGCATCCTCGACGGTCAGGGCGCCGTGACAGGCCGGGCAGACGATCACGTCGAGCAGGTCAGGGTCGAGATCCATCGCAGTCCTCGATCGGTGTCGGTCAGCGTCGGCGGGCGGCGACTACCTGGGGTGCAGGTGTCGATTCCGAGACTAACCGCGGATGACGGACAGCACCTCGTCGCGGACAGCCCGCATGCCTGTCTCGTCCGGCGCCTCGACGTTCAGCCGGAGCAGCGGCTCGGTGTTCGATGCGCGGATGTTGAACCAGCTGCCGGCTCCGAGGTCGACCGTCAGGCCGTCCAGCCGGTCCAGCGAGGCGCCGTCGCGGCCGCCGAACCGCTCCTGCACGGCGGCCAGCGAAGCGGCCTGGTCATCGACCGTCGAGTTGATCTCGCCCGAGGCGACGTACCGGCGATACCGCGCCGTCAACGACGACAGCGGCCCGTCCTGGCTGCCGAGGGCGGCGAGGACGTGCATGGCGGCGAGCATGCCGGTGTCGGCGCGCCAGAAATCACGGAAGTAGTAGTGCGCCGAGTGCTCGCCGCCGAACACCGCACCGGTGGTGGCCATCTCGCCCTTGATGAACGAGTGCCCGACCCGGGTGCGCACCGGCCGGCCGCCGTGCTCGGCCACGATCTCCGGCACCGCGCGCGACGTGATCAGGTTGTGAATGATCGCGGCGCCCGGAACGCGCTCGAGCTCACGGACAGCGACCAGGGCGGTGATCGCTGACGGCGACACGGGATCGCCGCACTCGTCGACGACGAAGCAGCGGTCGGCGTCACCGTCGAACGCCAGGCCGACGTCGGCGCCGACCTCCCGCACCTTGGCCTGCAGGTCGACCAGGTTGGCCGGATCGAGCGGATTCGCCTCGTGGTTGGGGAACGAGCCGTCAAGCTCGAAGTACATGGGCAGGATCGTGAGCGGCAGGCCCGGCAGCACCGCATCGCCGAGAACCGACGGGGCGGTGTGACCGGCCATGCCGTTGCCGGCGTCGATCACGACCGAGAGGCGCCGGATCGAGCGGAGGTCGACGAGCGAGCGCAGGTAGCCCGCATAGTCGCCAAGCAGGTCGCGGCTGCTCACGGTGCCTGCGGGCCCGGTGTGCGCCGGCAGCCCGGATTCGATCATCGACCGGATCTCGGCGAGGCCGGTGTCCTGGCCGACAGGTGCCGCGCCGGCACGGCACAGCTTGATGCCGTTGTACCTCGCCGGGTTGTGGCTGGCCGTGAACATCGCGCCAGGGGTGTCGAGCGACCCAGACGCGAAGTAGAGCAGGTCGGTCGAGCCGAGGCCGGTCTCGATGACATCGACGCCCTGCGCCGTCACCCCCTCGGCGAACGCCCTGGACAGCGGCACCGAGGACTCGCGCATGTCATGGGCGGTGACGATCACCTCGGCCCCGGTGAGCCGCGCGAACGCCGCCCCGACCGCGCGCGCGCGCCCGGCATCCAGCTCGTCGGGGACGACGCCGCGCACGTCGTAGGCCTTGATGATCGCCGACAGATCGCGGTACCGACCGCCGGACCCCGTGTGCTCCTGCATGGCCCCTCTTCACCCCGTCAGCGGTGGCGTGCGCGGTTGACACCGCTCGCGCCGGGCGCCCGTCACGTGCCGGCGCCGCGGGCCGAACGGCGACGCCGAGCTTACCTGGCGCAAACCGCCCTCCCGTCGGCCAGATGGGCGTGGGCCGCTGACGCAATCGCTCGCCGGCGCGCCTAGCTCAAACTAGGCGCGTCAGGCACGACACGCAGGTGACCGCGGCGTCCGGTGCCGCCAGGCGGGATCGGCGGCAGGTCGGAGCGGTTTGGGCGGGCCGCCTCGCGCACTGCGTCGGCCAGCGCCTCCAGATCATCGCCGTAGGGCAGTGCCGGCACGAACTCACCCTCGTGCCGCACGACCTCCCAGCCGCGGGGCACGGTCAGCCGCCCGGCGTGTGCCGGGCACAGGTCGTAGCTGTGCGGTTCGACGGAGGTCGCGAGCGGCCCGACGACGGCGGTCGACTGGGCGTAGACGTACGTGAGCGTCGCAACTGCCGCTGCGTCACACCCGATGCGGGAGCAGCGGCGGGTGTATCTCACGCTCGGGGACGATAGCCCTCGCCGCCGACGCGGTCGCGCAACCGCGAGCAGCGGGCGGTCGTGTCGCGGTGGGCGCCCTAGTCTGGTGACATGAGTCTGGTGACATGAGTCTGGTGACATGAGTCTGGTGACATGAGTCTGCGGGACCGACGCGGCCGCGGTAACCGGGGCGCGCTCGTCCCGCCGTCGGTGCCGCTCGCCCGCAGCCGCTCCCAGCAGTTCGACGACCGCGTGCTCGCGGCCGTTGAGGAGCTCGAGCGACGCTTCGCCGACGAGCTCTCCGGGGTCGAGTTCGCCGTCGAGGAGGTGCCTCCCGTCGATCCCGACGACGGGGCCCCGGAAGGTCTGCTGGCGGACCAGGGGGTGCCGCTGTCGCGGCTGACGCCCGCGGATCGAGACCGTCGCGGAGCGCAGCGCCCGGCCCGGATCGTGGTCTACCGCCGACCGCTGGAACTGCGGGCGCACGACGACGAGGAACTCGACGACGTCGTACGCGAGGTCGTGATCGAGCAGGTGGCGGCGTTGCTCGGGATCGACGTCGACGAGGTTGACCCGCCGCGCGGCTGAGCCGGCAGCCGGCGGGCAGCCCGCGGACAGCCGTGCCGGCCGGCCGCGGGCCGCACGTCAGCCGGCGCGGCGACGCAGCCGGCGACGTTCCCGCTCGGAGAGCCCACCCCAGATGCCGAACCGCTCGTCGTGGGCGAGGGCGTACTCGAGGCACTCGGCCCGGACCTCGCAGCCGGTGCAGATCTTCTTCGCCTCCCGGGTCGAGCCGCCCTTCTCCGGGAAGAATGACTCGGGATCTGTCTGCGCGCACAGGGCGCGCTCCTGCCATTCGGGGGCGCCGTCGTCGGCGCTGAAGGTGGCGCTGAGCGCCGAGCCGAGGTCCGCCGTCAACTCCGCGTAGCCCCCGAGCGTCGACGTGGTGCGTGCGGGCTCACTCATGGTGATGCCCTCCCCACTATCTGGCCCACTATCTGGCCCCCTGTCTGGTCGTCGACCGGAGCGGCGGCGTGCGCGCTACCCATGTTTGCGATCGCACTACGCTGCGTGGCCAACTGCTCGCCGGCTGGCGAATCACACGCGTGTGATTACACCCGTGTCGTTGCGCATAAGTCAAGCCCGGATCTGCTACGCGGGCGCCGGCCCAGGTCTGACACGATGCCCGGGTGCGGGTGACTGCCTTCGCCGGCGGGATCGGGGGGTCTCGATTCCTGCTCGGCCTGCGTGCCGCCATGGCGGCGGACCGCCCCGGCGCCCCGCCGGTCACGGTGGTGTGCAATACCGGCGATGACCTGACCCTGCACAGCCTGCGTATCTGTCCGGACCTCGACACCGTGATGTACACCCTCGGCGGTGGCATCGATGCCGAGCGGGGCTGGGGACGGGTCGATGAGACCTGGACGGCCAGGACCGAGCTCGCTGCCTACGGCGTGGGACCGGAGTGGTTCGGCCTGGGCGATCGTGACCTCGCGACCCACCTCGTGCGCACCCAGATGCTCGACGCCGGCTATCCGTTGTCGGCGGTCACCGCAGCCCTGTGCGAGCGCTGGCGGCCCGGTGTGTCGCTGCTGCCGATGAGCGACGATCGGGTCGAGACGCACGTCGTCATCGACGATCCCGACGATCCTGCTGGTGGCAGGCGGGCGATCCACTTCCAGCAGTGGTGGTTGCGCCATCACGCCGAGCTCGCGGCGCACGAGTTCGTACAGGTCGGTGTCGCCGACGCCCGGCCAGCACCCGGCGTGCTGGACTCCATCGGCGCTGCCGACCTCGTGGTGATCGCGCCGAGCAATCCGGTGGTCAGCATCGGGACGATCCTCGGAGTGCGGGGGATCCGCGAGGCCCTCGCGGACACGGCGGCTCCGGTAGTCGCCCTCTCGCCCATCGTCGGCGGTGCGCCGCTGCGGGGCATGGCCGACGCGTGCCTGTCGGCGATCGGCGTCGAGACCTCGGCGGAAGCCGTCGGTCGGCACTACGGCGGCCGCGGCGCCGGCGGTGTGCTGGACGCATGGCTGGTCGACACCAGGGACGCCGCAGCAACGGTGCCCGGCGTCGACGTGCATGCCGTGCCGCTACTGATGACCGACGCTGGTGCGACTCTGGCCATGGCGCGCGCGGCCATCGCCGCCGGACTCAGCGGACGCCGATGAGCGGCGGCCTTGAGGTCCTGCCCGTCGTCGGCATTCCGGAGCTGCGACCCGAGGACGACCTCGCTCGGGCCATTGCAACGGCCGCCGCCTGGATGAGCGACGGCGACATCGTCGTGGTGACGTCGAAGGCAGTATCCAAGGTGGAGGGGCGGCTGATCCGGGTCGCGGGCGATGCGGCCGAGCGCGAGCGGGCGAGGCGGCGGGCGATCGATGCCGAGACCGTCCGCGTGGTAGCCCAGCGCGGGCGCACCCGCATCGTTCAGACCCGCCACGGCTTCGTGATGGCAGCCGCAGGAGTGGATACGTCGAACGTGCGGCAGGACGAGATCGCCCTGCTGCCAGTCGATGCCGACGACTCCGCACGGCGCCTGCGCGCCGGGCTGAAGGAGGCGCTCGGCGTCGACGTCGGAGTCGTGATCAGCGATACGGCGGGCCGGCCGTGGCGCAACGGTGTCGTCGACTTCGCCATCGGTGTCGCGGGATTGAGCGCCCTGCAGGACCTGCGGGGCGTGCTCGACGGTTACGGAAACCGCCTCGTCGTGACGGAGATCGCGGTTGCCGACGAGCTGGCGGCGGCGGCCGACCTGGTGAAGGGCAAGCTCGACGGCGTCCCGGTCGCCGTCGTGCGCGGGCTGTCCACTGTGGACGATTCTCGTGGGGTGATGCCGTTGGTCCGAGATGCGGCCGAGGACATGTTCTGGATGGGCACGGCCGAGGCCATCGAGCACGGCCGGAACGCGGCGTTCGCCGCGGCGCCGTCGTCGCTGCACGCCGACGCAGTCCGAGTGCTGGAGGCCTACCACGACGACGACCCTGGCCAGCAGGCGATCCGGCACGCGTTGCTCGCATTCCTTGCAGCCCGCCCGGATGCGCTGCGCCGGGACTGCGCGGCGGGGCACCTGACGGCAAGCGCGGTCGTCGTCGATCCGGCCGCACGACGGGTGCTGCTCACCCTGCACCCGAGGGTCGGCAGATGGTTGCAGCTCGGCGGTCACTGCGAGGACGACGAGAGCCTCGCGGCCGCGGCGCTGCGCGAGGCAACCGAGGAGAGCGGCATCGCGGGCCTGGTCCTCGACCCCGTCCCGCTGTGTCTGTCGGTGCATCCGGTCACCTGCTCGCTGGGGATCCCGACGCGGCATCTGGACGTGCAGTTTCTCACCGTCGCGCCGGCCGGTGCGCTCGAGGTGCGGAGCACGGAATCGCTTGCCCTGCAGTGGTTCGGCTACGATGGCCTGCCCGACGACACGGACGAGATCGCGGAGCAGCTGCGGCGGGCGACCCGGCGGCTGGCCGGGACTTCCTAGGCCGGACCCATCCGGGACTCACACCAGCTCCTCTCGTCCACCCGCCTTCAGCTCGTCGACCATCGCCTTCACCCGCTGCGCATGGTCCCGCCGGCACACCAGCACGGCGTCGGGCGTGTCGACGACGACGAGGTCGTCGACACCCACCGTGGCGACCAACCGACCCGATGTCGACGCGACGAGCGTTCCGGTGGTGTCCAGCGCGACGACGTCGCCGTCGCCGATCCGGGTGACGCCGTCAGAATCGCCGGATCCGACCCGCGCCACCGTGTCCCAGTCGCCGACGTCGTCCCAGCCGAGATCGGCCGGCACGATGGCGACCCGGCCGCGCCGGGCTGCGTCCTCCATCACGCCCTGGTCGACGTTGGTCCTGGGCAACAGCGCCCACACATCGCGCAGCGTCTGCCCGCGATCGGAGCTGTCCCACGCATCGGCGATCCGATCCAACCCGGCAGCGAGCTCGGGTTGCTGGAGGCGGAGCTCCTCGAGGAAGGCCGCGGCACGCCAGAGGAACATCGACGCGTTCCACAGGTAGCCGCCGCCGTCGACGTAACGCCGCGCGGCCTCCGCCGACGGCTTCTCCTTGAATTCTTCGGCGCGCCGAGCGGGTCCGGCACCCAGCAAGGCGCCGCAGCGGATGTACCCGAACCCGGTCTCCGGACCGGTTGGCGTGAGCCCGATGGTGACCAGCGATCCGTCCGCGGTCGCGCCGATCGCGGACCGCACGGCGGTTGCGAAGGCGGCCTCGTCGCGCACCAGGTGGTCAGCGGCGAACGAACCCATCACGGCGTCGGGGTCGCGCCGATTGATCAGCACGGCGGCCAGGCCGATCGCCGGGGCCGAGTCGCGGGGCGCGGGCTCGATCAGCAGGCGCCCTGCCGGCAGGTTGGGAAGTTGGCTTCGGATCGGGTCGGCGTGTGCGGCACCGCTCACGACGTAGACCGAATCTGCTTCGGCCAGCGGCGCGAGCCGCTGCCACGTCGACTGCAGCAGCGAGCGCCCGGCACCGGCAAGGTCGAGCAGGAACTTCGGGCGGCCCGCCCGCGACATCGGCCAGAGCCTGGTGCCGCTCCCGCCAGCGGGGATGACGGCGTAGAAGTGCGCCTCGGTCACGGGTCGACCCTATCCGGGATCGGCGAGGGAATCTTTCGCGTAGGACACCGGTCAATCCCGACGATGGCGGCGCACTGCCGTTAGCCTCGACCACGTCAATGTTCGAAAGGGCTGCGGCCGATTTTCCACGCATTGACAGCATCGATCGCACCGGTCGAGACACGCACCGCAGGCTCTGACGGCCCGAATCGAAGTGGTTGTGATGGCAAGCGAGCAGGACCGCCCGCAGCAGCCGGGCCGGCGCGACGACGCCGGGCCGACCGCGGGTTCCGGCGCGGGTGGAGCCGACTTCGACCCGCACGACATCGAGGCCGAGGACTTCGTCGACGACGATCTCGAGGACGCGCCCGGCACCGCGAAGCGCGGGTCGACCCCGCGGGCCGCCGATGAGGCGGAGGAGACCGTGGTTGCGGCGCCGTCGGCAGCTCAGCAGCGATCGGGCGCAGACGCGACCCAGCCGACGGCACCCGCGACGACCGGCACCGACGATGCCGCAGCGCCCGATGAACCGCCCACGACCGCCGTACCGCCGACGGCTGCCGAGGCCGAGGGGCCGGCGGCCGGCGAAGAACGGACAGGTGCCACCGGGCAGGGGGCTGCCGACGATCCGGACGCCACCGCGCTATCCGACCCGGTTGCCGAGGAGGACCCCGGCACCGCTACCACGCAGTTCGTGGACGCGCCGGTCGGCGAGGCGTACCCCGCACCCAGCCCGGCGGACACCTACCCCAACGATGACGCGAGCGCGACGACCACGATCCACAACCGCGACGGGCTGCTCGAGACAGCGCCGCGGGCGACATCGCGCCGGCCGCCGCTGGTCGTCTGGGTGATTACCGGCGCGTGGGCGTCGCTGCTGATGATGTGCACGTTCCTCTATCCCGCCTTCGCCGGCTACGGCGAGCCTCAGCACGTCGACCTGGTCTACAGCTTCTACAACGGCAACGCCTTCTTCGGCCCCGGCGACCGTGTTGTCTCGGCCGGCGTGCAGCGGGCGCAGCAGACCGGCTTCCCGCCCGCGCATTCGTTGACCTCGACGCGCGTGATCCCGCGCGGCCAGCGGCCGTCGTTCGATTCGCTCGGCGGCGACGTCGCCGGCTCGAAGCGGATCACCAACACCGCGGTGGAACATCCGCCGCTGTACTACCTGCTCGGCGCGGGAGTACTGAAGGTCTTCCCGCACTCGCACACGTGGTCCTATGACCGCGCGATCGCCGTGCTGCGGTACCTGTCGATCCTGATGCTGTTACCGCTACCGCTGCTGGCGTGGGCGACGGCACGCGCGCTGGTCGGCAACGGCGCCGCGGCAACGACGGCGGCCGCGCTACCCGTGGCGATTCCCGGGTTGACGCGGGTCGGCGCGTCGGTGACCAACGAGACCCTGCTGATCCTGCTCACCTCGTGCCTGCTGTTCGTCCTGGCCCACGTGCTGGCCGGTGACCTCCGTCGTGGCACGGGTCTGCTCGTCGGGCTGCTCACCGGACTGGCCTGCCTGACGCAGGGCCTCGCGCTGGTGCTCCCGGTCGTGGTGATCGCGGCCTACGGCGTCGCCGCCGCGAGGCATCGCAGAGACGGGTGGGCACCGCTTCTCATCGCCGGTCTCGTGACAGCGGCGATATCGGGCTGGTGGTGGATACGCAACGTCGCGCTGTTCGGCACTATCCAGCCCAACGGGCTCGGCGGGGCCGCCGGCGCCGTCCGCGGGCCGGCCACTGCGGGCCACTCGCTCGGCCAGTACGCGCACGACTTCTTCGTCGTCCTCGGCTGGCGCACGTGGGGCGGGATCGGCCTGCCGGAGGACCCGCGGTTCTCGCTGCCGCTCGCGTGGGCGTGGGTGGTCGCTGTCGTCGTCGGTGCCGTGGCCGCGGTCGGGTTCGGTGTGCGCGGCCGCTTCGGGCGCGCCAGCGCACTCGTACTGAGCCTGCCAACCGTGCTCACGATCGTGCTGCTGTTCCTCGCCGGTCGTTCCGACTTCGAGTTCAGCGCCTACCTGCCGCATTCGCAAGGCCGTTACCTCTACCCGACCATCACCGCGCTGGCCGTCCTGCTCGGCATCGGCGCGGCACGGTTGCTCGGTGAACGACCGGCCCGGTGGGTACCGTTCGTCGTCATCGTCGCCGGCCTGGCCACCCAGGCGTGGGCGTGGCGCCAGCTGCTGCACGCGTGGTGGACTCCCGCGACGTCGAGCACAACCGATGAGATCCGCGACACCGTGAAGGCCATCCTGCGCTGGTCGCCGTGGCCGCACCCGGTGACGTCGGCGACGTTCATCGCGGTTGCGGCGCTCGGCACGCTCGCCGCCTTGGCCGCGATCGGCTACGGTTCCCGACCCGACGACGACGACGTCGAGTCCGAGCGCGCCATCGCCGACGACCAGTACTATGCCTCCCTCACCTGACGCCGCCGCGGGTCGGCTCTGGGCTCTCGCCGATCTGGCCGATCACGCGCGACAGGGCGCTTCGCGCCCCGAGCCCGAGTCGCAGCGCCAGCCGAAGGGGCAGCCAGCGCACGCCCACATACCGGCGGGACAGGTAGCGATAGGCGCTGCGATGGTGCTCGGCGACCATCGCCGGACCAGCCGTTCGGGTGGCGTGGCCGCCGGAGTGGACGACCGTCGCCGAGGGTGCGTAGATGCACTGCCAGCCGGCCCGTCCGAGCCGCTCGCACAGGTCCAGATCCTCGAAGTACATGAAGTAGGAGGCATCGAAACCGCCGATGCTCTCGAACGCCTCGCGGCGCAGCAACAGGCACGCGCCGGATAGCCAGCCGGCCGGACCTTCGACCGGCTCGCCGCGTTCCCGCCGATACGCGCGGGTCCACGGATTGCCCGACCACCACCAGCCGCACAGCGCGTGCCCGATGCCACGTCCGAGCGACGGCAACGCCCGCGCCGACGGGTACACCGAACCATCGCCGGTCAGGATCATCGGGCCGAGCGCGCCGGCGCGGGGCCACCGTCCGGCGACGGCGATCAGCTCGTCGAGCGAGTCGGGATCCCATGCCACATCGGGGTTTGCGACGACGAGCCACTCGGAGATCGACGCCGCCGCGCCGACGTTCGCCGCCGCGCCGTAACCGAGGTTCGCGCCCGTGCGCACCAGCGCGACGTCCGTGCGGTCACGCGCCGCGGCCTCGGGCACGCCGTCGGCCGAGCCGTTGTCGGCCAGCACGACGCTATACGGGCGGGAGGTCGCCGCCCCCAACGAGTCGAGGAACGCGGCAAGCGACACGCCGGGTGAGTAGGTGACGACGACGACGGCCAGCGCCGTCCTAGGAGGGCGCTGAACAATGCACTGCTCTGCTGCGCGGCGCCCGGATCGGCGACCGGCGGNGTTGTCCTCGTCGTCCATAGCGATGCNATGGCCTCCTCNTCCGCCTTGCCGGACCGCCGCCCGACCCGCCGCTCGCGACGAGCGACATTGTTCAGCGCCGTCCTAGCCGTTGACGGCACGGGCATAGGCCGCGAGGTGCGCCTCGGCGCTGGTGGCCCAGGTGAACTCGCGGGCCCGCGCGACACCGGCATCGGCGAGGGATTGCCGGCGGGCGTCGTCGTCGAGCAGCGCTGCCAGGTTCGTCGCGATGGAATCGGGATCGGCTTCGGTGTAAGCGACGGCGTCGCCTCCGACCTCCGGCAGTGAGAGCCGCGGCGTCGTCAACACCGCCGTCCCGCAGGCCATTGCCTCGAGCACGGGCAGGCCGAAGCCCTCGCCGTGGCTCGGATAGGCGACGACGACGGCGCCGCCGAGGAAGCCTCGCAGGTCGGTGAACCGCAGGTATCCGGGGCGGATCACCCGCAGGTGCGAGGGAACCGACAGGGTGGCGGCGTCGATGGCGTCGTCCCATCCGGTGCCGCCGGCGAGCACCAGAGCGGGCGGCTCGGCCCGGTTGGTGACGGCCTGCACCCAGCCCTGGATCAGGCCGGGCACGTTCTTGCGCGGTTCCAGCGTGCCGAGGAACGCGATGTAGGGCACGCCGCGCAGCCCGAGCCTGGCCTGAACGCGCGCGACCTCGTCCTCGGAGGGAACGTGGAAGATCTCGCGGTCGACGCCGTGATAGGCGACGTCGATGCGGGTGGAGTCGGCGGCGAGCACCCGCACCAGTTCGTCGCGGGTCGCCTTCGACGGCACGATGCACCGCGCGGCCCGGTGCAGCGCCGTCTTGGTCGCGGAGCGGAAGAACGGACCCTTGACGGCCGGGATCATCTCCGGCTGGGTGAAGAAGGTGGCGTCGTGGATCGTCACGACGACGGGTCGACCGGCGCGCAACGGCATCGTGTAGTGCGGCGAGTGCACGACCTCGGCAGCGACCTGCTGCGCGACCAACGGGAGGCTGGTCTGCTCCCACGCCAGCCGGGCAGGGCGGTGCGCGATTGCCGCGGGACCGGCGACGATGGTCGCCTCCGGTGCCATCCGGCCGAAGCGCTCGGCGTCTGACCGCTGGCACACAACGGCCATGTTCGCGCCCACGGCGCCCAGCGCGGCGATCAGACCGTCCACGTAACGTCCGACGCCGCCGCGGTCGGCCGGCACGGCGGTGGCGTCTACGAGCACGCGCGGCGTGCTGCCTGGCACTGCGCTCCTTCGATCTCGACCTGCTCGGTGCTCTACCTCGATGTCCCGACCTCGATGTGAGGTGCGTTCCCGGCCGTTCGCGTCGTCGCGCTGCGGTCGAGAGCTCTCGGGCTAGCCTACGCCGACGCAGCACGACGTAGGTCGTAATCCACGGCGGCCTGTCGCCGCCGATGCCTATCCGAGCAGTTCGTTATAGACCCCCCACAGCGCACCCGCTGCCCGCTGCCACGTGAAGTGCGCCGCGCGGGCGATTCCCCGTTCCCGCAACCGGTCCAGTTCGGCCGGGTCGGCGGCCAGCTCCGCCATTGCGGCGGCCAGGGCGCCCGGGTCGTCTCGCGCGACGATGCGGGTCGCGCCGCCGCCCACCTCGACCAGGGCGGGGGCGTCGGAGGAGATCACCGGCGTGCCGATCGACATCGCCTCCAGCACCGGCAGGCCGAAACCCTCCGCGCGGCTCGGGGCGAGGAGCGCGGTCGCTCGATGCAGCACGACGGCGAGGTCGGCGTCGTCGAGCGCCCCGAGGACCCGCACCCGATCGGTGTCGAGCCCGTGCCGGCGCGCGAGCGACCCGATGTCTACCCCGCCCCAGCCGCGCGGGCCGACGACGACGAGGGAGAGGCCCGGCGCGGCCGGCTGCGCGAGTGCCTCGACGGCGATGTCGAGGCCCTTGCGTGGCTCCAATGTCGCGACGCAGGTCCAGTAACCGCCGGCGGGCAGTCGGAGCCGGGCGGCGCGCTCGTCGGCGTCGACCGGCAGGGCGAGCGAGTCACCGACCCCCATGCCGACCACGGTGAGCCGATCGCCGACGTCGACCAAGGCGGACAGCTCGACCGCCATCGCCTGGGTGGGCACCACGATGCGGTCGGCGTGGCGGGCGGCGAGCCCGATGACCCGCCGGTGCCACGCGGCTCCGCGGGGGGTGAGCGTCTCCGGATGCGTCCACGGGACGGTGTCGTGCACCGTCACGACGAGCGGCCAGCGGCCGCGCGGCGGTGCGAGCGGCGTAGTGGCGTGGACGACGTCGACGCCGCGCGGTGCCGGCCCGACACCGCGCTCCCATGCCGCTGCGAGCGGACGACGGGGCAGCGGCAGCCGGCACGGCCCGCCGACGGCGTCGACTCGTGCCGCCGAGACATCCCGATGCCACGCCGTCCAGCCGGTCACCGTCGCGCCGGCCGGCGCGGTTGCGGCGAGAGCGCGCGCGATCTCGTGCGCGTAGCGGCCGCTGCCGCCGGGCACCGGCGCGAGGCACTGCTCCATCAGCAGGCCGAGCCGCACTCGCGGGTGGCTCATGTCGCGAGGCTGACGATCGCCGCCAGCAGGTTCGACAGTGCATGCACGGCGATGCCTGGACCGAGCCGGTTGGTCCGTCGCGCCAACCAGCACAGCACGTAGCCGAGGCTCCCGGTAGCGGCGGCGAGGAACACGCCGCCGAGCAGCGTCGGCTCCTGCCACGCGTGCAGCACCCCGAACACGACGGACGTCGCGATCGAGGAGACGCCGAAGGAGAACCTGCGCATCGAAGCGCGGAGCAGCAGGCCCCGGAACACGAGCTCTTCGATGGGCGGCGCCACCACCACCACCAGCACGATCGCGGCGATCAACGACGGCGTGATCGCCCTACCCAGGTGCACATTCGACAGCTGCTGGTGGCGCAACGACGGCGCGAGCGCCAGGACCACGGCGCCGGCAAGATACCGCGCGCCGAACGCGATCAGCAGCCAGAGCAGCACCATCGGTGCGTCGTGCACCCTCGGCGCCCCCCACCCCAGCGCGCCCTGGAGGCTGCCGGCCTGCTCGACCACCGGGCGGGCCGCGCGGACGACGAGCCAGGCCAGCGCCGCGTAGGCGAGGTAGCTCGCCGTGACGTCCGGCAGGTGCGTGAAGTAGACGAGCACCGCCGCGACCGGCAGGGCGAGGACAAGGCCCGCCAGTGGGATGACCGCCTGCCCGAATCCCCAGGTGTGGCGGGTGTCTTCCAGGCCGGCCGCGACCGCGCGATCCAGTGCGTAGTAGCGCGGCTGCAGGTGCCGCGGCGCCGGCTGCGCAGATGCGTTCGGGCCGCCCGTCGCCGCCGTCACCGAGTTGCGAGAAAGAGTCGCCGCTTCCAGTCATAGGACCGGATACCGACGAGCTCGTCCCAGTCAAGGGTCTCGAGCAGCCGCAGGCCGTCGGCGTCGATCCACTCCCGGACGGTCGGTTCGGGCGAGCCGTGCATCTCCATGACGGCGTCGCCGGAGTCATGCGCCGCGACGACGTTCGCACTCGGAGCCGCCCGGGATCGGAACGCGGCAAGGCGCGACGGCGCCTTCACGACGACGTCCGCCCGGGCGACTCGCGATCCCCTGTCGGCGAACCAGGCGACGCCCTCCTGCACGCAGTCGACCTCGAGCCGGTAGCTGCCCCCGGACGGCGGAGCGGTGACCTGCAGCTCGACGTCGAGGGACTCGCCGGGCGGGATGTCGCGCGGCAGCCGGGTGCGGCCGTCGTCGACGACGGCGAGCCGGTTGCCGTGCCGCCAGTGGTTGGCGACCGTGACGAGGAACCAACCCTCGTCACCTGCGGCGGGCAGCGGCACCGACCCGTCGTTGCGGACCTGGACGCCGACCAGCGCCGACTCGCCCGGCTGCATCTGCGCCGGAACGTCCGACAGCTTCAACGTCACGGCGAACGCGTCATCGGGAAGTGCGCTCCTGGCGCCGACGACCGGCACCGTGACGAGCTCGAACATCGCCACGCCGCCCGGTGCCAGGATGCGCGCGAACTCCGCGACGTACCGCCGCTGGTAGCGCTGTTCCATGTGCTGCAGCACGTGCGCGGTGTAGACGAAGTCGAACGACGCGGCATCGAAGATCGAGAGGTCGTCGACGGTATTGAGGTGGTATTCGCAGCGGTCGCCGTAGGTGTTCCACTCCCGCGCCTGATCGATCATCGACGGCGCGATGTCGACGCCGTCGACGCGGTCGAAGTGCAGGCACATCGCCTGGGTCAGCCGTCCGATTCCGCAGCCGAAGTCGAGCGAGCGGCCGCGGCGCAGAGCTGCGCCGTGACGGCCGACGACGCGGTCGGCGAGGGTCAGGAAGTCGGCGATCTCGGCGCGTCCGTTGGCGAAGAACTCCTCCGGGTCCCACCGCCCGAACTTGGCCTCTGGCAGCGACAGGATGGCCCACATCGGGTCCGCCTTGCCGAACTTGTTCCAGCTCTCGCCCAGCTCCCGCAGGTCCATACGCGGCAGGGTAGCCGCGATGACCGCTAAGACCCTGCACGCACCGATCAGGACGGCGGCACCCGGCCGGCGGGGTCGTCGCGCTCGGCGGCGCCGCGGCCCCGCGCGGCCGCCACGCTCTCCAGCGCCTCCACCGTCGCGGCGCGCAGCGCGTTGATCTCGCCCACGACCGGCTCAAGCTCCCACGCGGTCAGCCGGCGGACCAGCCGCTTGACGAACGCCGCGCTGGAGCGCCCCGATGTCGGCGCCGGCAGCTCCAGGTTCGCCACCCGGCGTACCGGCGCGCTCGCGCGGCTGGCGGCGGCAGCCGTGTCCGGGTCGACGGTCCCGGCCGCGACCGCGCCGCCGAGCCTGGTGCCGCGCGCGCCGACGGCCCGGCGCACGACCTCGGACTGCACCCGGGCGCGCAGGTCGGCGTCGTCGGCCAAGCTCCCGACCCGCCAGGAGGCGCGCGCTGTGGCGCCGGAGCGCCCGCCGGCGCGGGCCCACATCGCGGCGCGCAGCTCGGCGTCGTCGACCACCAGCGTGATGTCCTGCGCCCGGCCGGCCCGGGCGGCCTGCTCCTGCAGCCCGCCGACCGCCGTGGCGATGACCGGCCGGTCGTAGAGGGCTGCGCGTTCGAGCACACCGGAGGACCAGATCGAGCGATACGGCAGCACGACGACGTCGGACGCGACGAGCCACCGGTCGAACTGCTCGTCGCTGACGAAGCCGCGGTGCCGGAACACGCCATCGGTCGCTGCGGCCAGAGCGTCGAGTGAGTTGCTGTAGGCGAGGTTGCCGGGATCGTCGACCCGCGCCGAGCCGACGATGTCCAGCCGGGCACCGCGCGCACCCAGGCCGCTGAAGGCGCGGACGGCACGGTCAAATCCCTTGTGGTACTGGACGAATCCGATCGACAGGAACGTGAAGGCATCGAGCGGGACGCCGAAGGAGGCGCGGGCGCTCTCACGATCGAAGTGCGTGTTGCGGGCAAAATCCGATCCGTGCTCGACCAGCGCGATCTTCGTCGCCGGGACGCCGAAGGCCTTCGCGAACCGGCTGCGCTCGGCTTCGGTGTGCACCGCGATGCGGTCGACGCTGCGCCACATCAACCGTGCCGCGGCGCCGTCCGGAGCAGTCGGCCGCCCGAAGCGGTAGTCGATCTCGTGCACGATCACCTCGACCCGGGAGGCGACCCGGAACGCCGCCAGGAGGCCGGTCGCGACCGCCAGCCGGTCGCGCATCCGGTTGGGCACCGGATAGAAGAAGTCGGGATGGAACTGCACGATCACGCGGTCGTAGCGACCTGCCCGGATGTGTTTCGCGAGTGCCAACGCGCCGCGGGGCCCCACCAGGTCGAGGTGATGGTGCGCGGCCGACGGCCCGGGAGACAGCACCGTGACCTGATGCCCGTCGCGACGCAGGCTGCGCACGGCCTGCGCGGCGTACGCCGCGATCCCGTCGCGGGCCGGTGGGTACGGCGTCACCATCAGGATCTTCACGGCGCCACCGCGACCTGCGGCGCGCGCGTCCAGCCGGCCAGCGCGCTCTCGACCCGGTCGAGCACGCCGTCCCAGGTGTAGTTGGAGAGCACGTAACCGCGACCCGGAGCGGCCAGCGCGGCCGCGGCATCAGGGGCTTCGGCGAGGAACGACAGGCACGCCTCGAACTCGAACCCGTCGTCGTAGGTCAGGCCGGCGCCGGATCGCTCACAGTGCCAGGCAACGACGTCGCACGCGCCGTTGGCGATCACCGGGGTGTTCGCGAGCCAGGCCTCCATGATCGTGCGAGAGAAGGCCTCGTACCTGCTCGGCTGGATGTACGCCGATGCCGCGGCGAAGGCGTTGTCGCGCTCGGCGTCGTCGAGGAAGCCGAGGTCGACGACCCGGCCGGCGACGGCCGCGGGCGGGTTCACCGGGCCGCGCCCCATGGTCACCAGCGAGAACTCCAGGTCCGAGCGCCCGAGTGCGCCGGCGAAGTTGCTGAGCAGTTCCTCCCATCCCTTGCCGCCTTCGCGGCGGCCGGCGTAGAGCAGGAACGGTCCGTCGATGCCGTGCCGGGCACGGAACCCGTCCGGGTCGTAGTCCTGCGGAACGCCTACGCCGCAGCCGACTTCGGCATGCGGAGCCAGCGGATCGATGATCCGGTGTGCGAGCTCGTGCTCCGGTGCGGTCTGGAACAGCAGCCCGGCGACGCCGGTGAACACCGGCGAGAACAGATCGAGGTAGGCATAGGGCTCGTCGTGCAGGCAGGTCCAGAGCACGCTTCGCGACGGCGAGATCTGCGAGCACGCGAAGGTGACCCACGACGGGTAGGGCGAGAAGATCAGCGCGCGGTAGTCCTCGGCGTGATCGACGATGTGGTGATAGAGCTCAGGCGTCCGCATGCCAGAGTTCATCCACCGCTGCTGCGCCTGGATCGGAACCTTGGCGCCGGACATGATCGAGTGCTCCAGCGTGCCGTGCTCGGGGATGTCGTCGACGACGACCGGGAACCGCCGGACCGTCAGGCCGTCCTCGTCCCGCGCACCGGCGGGAAGCTCGTTGCGCCAGGTGTAGTGGTCCAGGGCGCAGGTGGTGAGTATCTCCACATCCCAGCCGCGCTGTTGCAGCCCGCGGGCCATCTCGGCGAGGACGATCTCGGCGCCGCCGACGAGTCCGGCGCCGTAGCGCACGGGCACCAGGCCGATCTTCCCGTGCCGCTGCAACGGCCCCGGCCCGGCCGCCGTCGTCGCGCTCACAGCGGCTCGACCTCGAGTTTCGGACGCAGGTACAGCACGCCGTCGTCGCTGGCATCGCTGTAGACCTTGAAGTTCACGACGCGATCGTGCCGGTGGTACTCCGGTCCGACCGTCGGGTGCACGGCGACGGTCACGAAGTACTGGCCCTCAACCATCGGGATCTCGTCGAAGGAGTACCGCACCAGGCGTTTGCCCTCGATCGGCTCCAACGGGATGTTCTGAATCACCGAGTTGGTGCCGAACACCGTCAGGTCCAGATGGTTGGTGATCGCAATCCCCGCCGCCCAGTCATCGGTCCGCTGCTGGGCGACGACGTCGAACTCGATTCCAAGCGGATCGCCGGGGCGGAACCGCGACTTGATCGTGCCCGCGCCGTCGGTGACCCGGGTGTCGACGATCATCAGCCGGCCATGCTCGTCGGCGACGGTCGAGGCCTCGGCGGCGGCCTGCTCGTCGAACTTCTCCCGGAAGGTGCGGATGGCCTCGACCGGCGAGCCGTCGGCGATCGCGATGCCGTGGTCGAGCATGATGACGCGGTCACACAGCTGCCGGATCGAATCCAGGCCGTGGGTGACGAAGACGATCGTGCGGCCCTCGCGCTGGAATGCCTTGATGCGTTCCATGCACTTGCGCTGGTAGGGCTCGTCGCCGACCGCGAGCACCTCGTCGATCAGCAGTATCTCGGGGTCGACGTGCACCGCGACGGCGAACGCGAGCCGCACGTACATGCCGCTGGAGTAGAACTTGACCTGGGTGTCGATGAACGGCTCGATACCGGAGAAGTCGACGATCGCGTCGAAATACTGATCGACCTGCGACTTCGACAGGCCGAGGATCGAGGCGTTCAGGTAGACGTTCTCGCGCCCGGTCAGGTCACCGTGGAAGCCGGCGCCGAGTTCGAGCAGCGCTGCGATCCGGCCCCGGCGTTCGACGATGCCCTCGGTCGGCGTGAGGATGCCGCCGATGACCTTCAGCAGGGTGCTCTTGCCCGATCCGTTGGCTCCGATCAGCCCGAGTGTCTGCCCGGCATGCACCTCACACGAGACGTTGCGCAGCGCCCAGAAGTCCTCGGTGTGCCGGCGGGACCGATTGAAGTTGACCAGCCGTTCCTTCAGCGACTTGTCCTTGTGGATGCGGAATCGCTTCGACACGTCGCTGACCCGGATCACGACGGGGCCCGACGCCGACGCGCGCGTCGTCATGGGCATTGGGCTAGAGCTCCTGCGCAAAGTTGCCCTGAGCCCGCGCGAAGATGCGCTGCGCTCCCCACAGCAGGACCAGGCACACGGCGATCAGGATGCCGAGGCGGCCGTAGAGATCGCCGCCGTAATAGAAGGGCCTGCCCTTGGGGGTCACCGCCTGCGGCCACAGCGACCGCTGGAACGCGAGGACGACGTTGGCCATCGGGTTGGCAAGGTAGATGTCGAAGAGCAGCTTGTGGCTCGCGGCGAGGTGGTCGCGGACCTTCGTCCAGTCATAGACGATCGGCGTCATCCAGAACCACAGCAGCAGGCCGACCTCGACGAGGTACTGCATGTCGCGCAGGTAGACGTTCGACGCCGCGAGCACGAAGCCGAGCGCGAGCGCGAAGACCACCAGCGCCAGCAGGGCGAGCGGCACCAGCGGCAGGTTGGACGGTTGCGGCCAGGACCAGGTGAAGACGTAGGCGATCAGCAGCACGCTCAGCTGCAGGACGAAGTTGACGATCGCCGCTCCGACGACGGCGAGCGGGAACAGCTCGCGCGGGAAGTACACCTTTCCGATCAGGCCGGCGTTACCCACGATGCATCCCGTACAGCCGCCGATGATCTCGCCGAACAGGGTCCAGCTGACCAGTCCGGTGAACAGGTATACGCCGAAGTCCGGGATCGCCTTTCCGTTGCCGAGGAAGTATCCAATCGCCACCGAATAGACGAGCAGTTGCAGCAACGGGCGCAACAGGGTCCACATGAACCCGAGAACCGAGTCCTTGTACTTGACCTTCAGTTCCTTGCGAACCAGCTGCCCGAGCAGCTCCCGGTAGCTCCAGATGTCGCGAACGGTTGACCAGAAGCCACCGAAGACCTTGGCCTGGACCGACACCACTTCCAGCGGCAGGTCACCGACCGGCGTCGCCTCGTGGCCGGGCGGCGCCCCGCGCGTCACGGCCGGGCGGAGATCCGGTTGCGCAGTCATTCGGCGGTCGACCCTCATCCCGGTTGGGCGCTGGAGCTGGCGGGTCGCGCCGTGCGTTGGCCGCGGGGGGATGCACGCCAGGGCGCCGAGTGGCGTCGGCGCTGAAACCGATGGTACGGAATGCCCCGCATCGGGTGCCAACGCCGCGCCAGCAGGGTCCCGCCGCCGGGCGACACCGCACGGCCCGGTCGGCCCTGACTATCATCGGTGCCCCGCGGCAGAGCGACGGAGGACTAACGACAGTGGACGTGCTGGTCTGCGGCGCGCAGAAGCCGTTCATGACCGGCGGCGCCGAGCAGCACCAGGACAACCTGGTTACCGCCCTGCGCGCGGCCGGGCACCGGGCTGAGGTCGTTCGGGTGCCGGTCGCGTGGGAGAAGGACCGGATCTTCGAGGCCGCGATGGCCTGGCGGCTGCTGCCCCTCGATGCCGACGTGATCATCGCCACCAACTTTCCCTCCTACTTCGCCCGGCATCCGCGCAAGGTGGTGTGGCTGTTCCATCAACACCGCGCCGCCTACGACGGCGCCGACGCCCAAGCCGACTGGTCGGACTTCGGCACCGACGACACGGCGCTGGAGGCACAGCGGCTGATCACCGAGTGGGACAACGTCGTGCTCGGCGAAGCGACCCGGCTGTTCTCGACGTCGGGTGTGATCGCCGACCGGCTGGCGCGCTACAACGGCCTGGTCGCGACCCCGCTCTACCACCCACCGCCACTCGCGGATCGCTTGCACGAAGGCGATTTCGGCGACTACGTGCTCTCGGTGGCAAGGTTCGACTCGAACAAGAGGCCGGACCTCGTCGTCGATGCGCTGGCGCAGTCGGGCGGCATCCGCGCCATCGCGGCGGGACGCGGAGTGCTGCAGCACCACGTCCGCCATCGGGCCAAGGCTGCCGGTGTGGCTGATCGGCTGGAGCTGCCCGGCTTCGTCGACGACGATACGGTGATCGAGCTGTTCGCAGGCGCCCGCGCCGTCCTCTACGCGCCGCTGGACGAGGACTACGGATACACGACGCTGCAGGCGTTCCTGGCCGGGAAGCCGGTGGTCACGGCCACCGACTCGGGCGGGGTGCTGGAGTGGGTCGAGGACGGCGTCACCGGGCTGGTTACCGATGGCTCGCCGCGCGAACTCGGCGCCGCGTTCGACCGGCTCGCGGCCGACCCCGCGCTGGCCCGCCGGCTGGGCTCGGCCGGCCGGGAGCGGGTGCGCGGGCTGGCATGGGCGCCGATCGTCGACCGGCTGCTGGCACCGTGAGAACCGCCGAGGCAATCCTTGCCACCGAGGCGGCATGAGAACCGCCGAGGCAATCCTTGCCGCCGAGGCGGCATGAGAACCGCCGAGGCAATCCTTGCCACCGAGGCGGCATGAGCCTGCCGCGGCTGGGCCTGCTGGTCGGGACCGATCCGCCCGCGCGTCTTCGGCTGCTGCTGATGGCGGTCAGTGACCGGGTCTGCGCGGTGGATGCGCTGCGGGCGAGCGGCGCCGGGCCGGCTCCGGCGGCCTACCTGTGGACCTCCGGCGGGCCGGTACCACCGGCCGGTGTTCCTTACGCGGCGTGGCTGCCGGAGGTCGACGCGGACACCGATCTGCTCGATGCGGCGGCCGTGATCCTCACCGATGACGTCGCTGCCGCGGACCGGATCGGCCGCCAGGCACTGATGGTGCCGGCGTCGGCACCGGACCCTGCGGCAACACCGGTGCCGCCGTTCGTCCGGCGCAGGCTGCGGGCCGCTCGCGGGCTGCCCGACACGCCACTGGTCCGCGGCGATGCGGCGGGCTGGCACTGGTACCCGAATTCTGCCGATGGCGGACTGGCGCTGGACGACGACGCCGTCGATGCCGCGATCGCCGTAGCCGCCGCGGCCGTGACAACCGGTGCGGCGCTGCTGCGTGTGCTCGCATGGGGTACGCCATGTGTCACCGATCCCGCCAGCGCCGAAGCGCTCGGCGCCGGCGCGGCCGCCGTGGTAGTGACCGACCCCGACGACCGGCTCGCCGCGGCGGCGGCGCTCGCGGCGGACCCGCGCGCTGCCGCGCGGCACCACGCCGCGGGCACCAGACTGGTTCGTACCCGGCACAATCTGCGGTGGAGCGCCGCCGAGATGCTCCGCCGGCTGCGGCTCCCGCCGTCGTCGCTGTCGCCGATCGCGACGGTGGTATCCGGTCTCGATGAGTTCGGGATGCCCGAGGGCTCCCCCTTCGCACGGCGGATCCGGGCTCATCTCGCGGCACTGCCGATCCACGCCGACCCGCCGCACGCGGCAGGATGGACGCGATGACATCTGCGCTCCCACCCGCGCTGCGCGCGGAGGCGACCCACCGGCTGCCCCGTCCGCCCGCGCCGGACACCCCGCCTGCGGCGGATGTCCCGGCGGCGGCGGACACCCCGGCGGCAGTCACGGGCGCGCGCGTGACCAAGCCGCCACGTCGTCGAAACGCGTGGGAGCTCGCCGCGGCTGCTCGCGGACGCAGCCCGCGCGAGCTTGCCGGTGCCGTTCGGCGCCGCGCCGAGGCCGCCGCCAAGGCCCGGCTGCGGATCGCCGCGATCCGCACCACCCAGCTCGGCGGCATCGACGATGTACGCGCCGCCGTCGAGGCCGTCGGTGCCGATCTCGCCGTGCTGCGCCGATCGGTCGAGGCCCTGTACGACGAGCTTCGCCCGCTCTCCGTTGACCTGCGCCTCGGACGGCGGGAGGTGCTCAGCCGCGTCGAGGTGAGCCGGATCAACCAGGAGCTGCTGAAGAGCGAGATCCGCGATCTGCTCCGTGTCGTCGAGGAACTCGGTTTCGCGTTCGCGCCCGCCACCGGCATCGTCGGCGCCGGCGCGCGCTTCGCCGAGCTACGCGAGGCCGTCAACGGCCTGGAGCGCAGGCTGCGCAACCTCTCGATCACCGGCTCCAGCGCCGCTGCGACACCACCGACCACCGATCCCGACTCGGCCGCTGCCGCACCGCCGCCGCGACCGGACACCAGCGCGCCGACCTCGACCCTGTTCGATTACGTCGGGTTCGAACGGCGATTCCGCGGCGATCCCGACGAGATCATGCGCACGCTCGACGCCCGTTACGGCGACCTGCTCGAGGCAAACCAACCGGTGGTCGACATCGGCTGCGGGCGGGCCGAGCTGCTGGACCGCCTGGCCCAGCGCGGCGTCGACGTGATCGGCGTCGAGCCCGATCCCGCGATGGTGGCCGAGGCCCGGGCGCGGGGTGTCACCGTACACGAAGCGCTGGCCGGCGACTGGCTGCGCGACGTCGAGGACTCCTCGCTCGGTTCGATCATCAGCACGCACGTAGCCGAACACCTGCAGCTCGACGACCTGATCGAGATGATCGAGCTGTCGCTCGCGAAACTGAAGCCCGGCGGGGTCTTCATTGCCGAGACGCCCAATCCGGCGTCGCTGATCGTGCTGGGAAACTCCTACATCCTCGACCCAACACACGTGTGGCCACTGCACCCTTCGCTGCTCGCGTTCCTCTGCGAGAGCGGCGGATTCCGCGATGTGCGGCTGCAGTTCTACTCCCCTGCCGACGACTACCACCTGCCACTGCTCGACGCGCCCGCCGACGCCGACGCGCCGGAGTGGGCGCGAGGGCTCGCGTCGTCGATCAACCTTGGCTTCGGCAAGCTCAACGACGTCCTGTTCGGTCCGCAGGAGTACGCCGTCATCGCCGCGTCCCCCCCGGCGGACTAATTTCGCTGACTGAGTAGAGATCGACGTGTTCGCCGGCTGCGGGACGTCGATCTGTACTCAGTCAGCGGGGACGTTGCGGATCACGCGCCGAGCGCGCGGCGCAGAGCGTCTCGCCACGGCGGCATCTCCGGCAGGCCGGCGGCGAGCCACGCTCGGGGTGACAGCACCGAGTAGGCCGGCCGCGCGGCCGGGCGCGGCACGTCCGCCGTCTCGGCCGGCAGCACGCGATCCGGATCGGCGCCGGCGAGTGAAAACACCTCGCGTGCGACGCCGTTCCAGGTCGTCTCGCCCGCGTTCGTGCAGTGGTAGATCCCCGGGTCGATCGAGCCGGCCAGCATCCGCGCGATCAGCGCGGCAAGGGCGCCGGCCAGGTCGCCCGCGAGCGTGGGCGATCCGTGCTGGTCGTCGACGACCGGAACCGCCTCGACGCCGGCCGCCCGCTCGCGCATCGTGGTGACGAAGTTGCGGCCGTGCGCGGCGTAAACCCACCCCGTGCGCACCACCCAGGCCGCGTCGGGCAGCGCGTCCAGCACCAGCCGTTCGCCGGCCAACTTGCTGCGGCCGTACGCCGTGCGCGGCGCGGCGACGTCGTCGACGTCATAGGGCGTCGAGGCGTCGCCGGCGAAGACGTAGTCGGTCGAGAGGTGCACCAGTGCGGCACGTCGCGCCCCGCAGAACTCGGCCAGCCGGCCGGCGGCTTCGCCATTCACCATGTATGCGCGCTGCTCGTCGGCCTCGGCGGCGTCCACGGCCGTATACGCGGCGGCGTTGACGACGACAGCCGGCCGCAGATCGTCCAGCGCGCGCCGGACGGCATCGGGATCGACGATGTCGCAGTCGGCACGGCGCAGGCCGACGACGTCGACGTCGGTGTCGGAGCCAAGCACCACCCCTAGCGCTCGGCCCAGCTGACCGCCGGCACCGGTAACCACCACCCGCACCCGCAGCCTCCCTCGCACGCCCCGGACATCACCGCCGACACCACGCGCGGGCGCAATACCCGGCGAACTCAGACTCGACGGCTACCCTGGATCGTCCCAGCCCGGCGGCACGCCTGGCCCACCGCCGTCATTCGCTGCGACAACCCGCGTGGCGCGCGGCGCGTCTGAACCGCTGACTGGCACCGTGACCGGACATTCCGACGACAGGAGAGCCCCCCGGCATGAGTACGCAGCCGCCCGGTCCGGGCGAGCCGCTGCCGCCGAACCTGGACCCGCGGCGGGGCAGAGGGCGCCCGACGGCGCAGTACGCCAGCGGCCCGGCAGCCGGCGGCTCCCGCTCGGCCCGGCACACGCTCGCCCTCACGGGCAAGGCCCTCGCCTGCGTGCTCTCGCTCGCGGTGCTGGTGACGAGCGGCTCGCTGTGGGGCCTGTACCGCAGCTTCAACGCCCACGTCGACCGGTTGCCGAGCGGCGCGCTGGCCACGGGCGCGAACAACCACGACGGCGACGACGTCGACGGTTCGGCGCAGAATCTGCTGCTGGTCGGCAACGACAGCCGGGCCGGCCTGACGGCCAAGCAGCTGGCCGAGGTCGGCACGCAGGCGAACAGTGGCTACCAGACGGACACGATCCTGCTCGTGCACATCCCGTCCGATGGCAGCAAAGCCACCGTCGTGTCGCTCCCCAGAGACTCCTACGTCGACATCCCCGGCTACCGGAAGAGCAAGATCAACGCCGCCTACGCCGACGGCGCCTGCCTCGGCACGGCGCACTACTGCAACGGCGCGTTGACTCCTGAGCAGCAGGCGGCCGGCATGGCGGAGCTCACCGCGACGGTCAGCAAGCTCTCCGGCCTGCACATCGACCACTTCGTCGAGGTCGGGCTGCTCGGCTTCTACAACATCAGCGAGGCGCTGGGCGGCGTGCACATCTGCCTGAAGGCGGCGGTCCACGATCCGTACTCCGCCATCGACCTCTCGGCGGGCAACCACACGCTCAAGGGGACGCAGGCGGTCGCGTTCGTCCGGCAGCGGCACGGCGTGCCGGGCGGGGACCTCGGCCGGATCAAGCGGCAGCAGGCGTTCCTCGGTGCCGCCGCGCACCAGGTGCTGAGCGCCGGCACCCTGCTCAACCCGATCAAGCTGACCAAGTTGGTCAACGCCATCGGCGACTCGCTCACCATCGATGCCACCCTCGATCCGCTGAAGCTGGCAGCGCAGCTGCGCAACATCGCCGCCGGCAACGTCGTGTTCGAGACGGTGCCGGTGACCGATGCCGCGGTGCCCGTGTCCGGCGTCGGCGACGTCGTGATGCTGAACAGCGCAGCGCTGCCAGGGTTCTTCGACCGGGTGATCGGCCGGAAGGCACCGCAGGCGACGACGAGCGGGCCGGCCGTGCCGCGCAGCCAGGTCAGCGTCGAGGTGCAGAACGGCGCCGGCATCGCGCAGCTCGCGAGTCGTACCTCGACTGCTCTCGCGGGCCTCGGCTTCAAGATCATCGGCACGGGCAATGCGTCCGTCCGGCCGGCGACCGAGATCCACTACTCCTCCGACACCGCTGCGCAGGCACGCACGCTGGCCACCGTGGTGCCGGGCGCGAAACTGATGCAGGACGAGAACTCGGGCGCTACCGGCGTCACGCTGGTGCTCGGCAGCAGCTTCCGTTCCATCGGCGCCGGCACGCAGTCGACGACGCCGCCGCCGGGCGGCCCGACGCGATCGCCGGTACAGCGCACCGCCGCCGACCAGAGCTGCGTGTACTGATCCGCCGGTGGCCGCCACCGATGTACTGCTCGCTGCGGCCCTGCGCCGTGATCCCTCGGGACCGCTCGTCACCTACTACGACGACGCCAGCGGAGAGCGCACCGAACTGTCCGCCACGACGCTCGCGAACTGGGTCGCGAAAACGGCGAACCTCGTGCAGGGCGAGTTCGCGGCCGAGCCGGGCGACCGCATCGCGGTCCGGTTGCCGGCGCACTGGCAGACCGCGGCGGTGCTGCTGGGTATCTGGGCCGCCGGCGGCGTGGTTACTGCCGATAGCAACGATTGCGCCGTCGCCTTCTGCACGCCAGACAGCGTGGCGGCCGCATCCGGCGGGGCCGCCGACGTCGTCGTGCTCGGTCTCGCCCCGCTCGGCCGCCCGATGCAGCACCCCATCGACGCCGCGGTCGACTACGCCGCCGTGGTGCCGATACAGCCGGATGCATTCACGGCCTGGCAGCCGATCCCCCCGGACGCGCCAGCGCTCGCCTGGGATGGACGGACGCTCTCCGGTGCCGACGTCGTCACCGCGGCCACGGAGCGCGCCAGCGCTCTCGGCCTCGGGTCCGGCGACCGGATCCTGATGACGCTGCCGTGGGCCGGGCCGGCGGACTGGATCGACCTGCTGCTGGCGCCGCTCGCGGCCGGCGCATCGCTGATCATCTCCTCGGTGCCCGTGGCCGCCGTGCTGGTCCGCCGGGTGGAGTCCGAGGCGGTGACCGCGATCTGCGGGCCGAGGATCGAGGGGATCCGCAGCGTGTCTCGGTAGAGTCGCTCGCAATTCCCGGCGGCAAGATGTGCGGCAACGAAACGGATGGTGGCGCGCTGATGGACAAGGTCGTCTCGAGCGCGGCCGAGGCGGTCGCCGACATCCCGACGGGAGCGATGATCGCCGTCGGCGGATTCGGACTGTGCGGCATCCCGCAGGAGCTGATCGCCGCCCTGCACGCCGCCGGCGTCGACGGCCTTCGAGTCGCGTCGAACAATTGCGGCGTCGACGACTGGGGCCTCGGTGTGCTGCTCTCCGCCCGGCGGATCGCGCGGATGACGGCGAGCTACGTCGGGGAGAACAAGGAATTCGCCCGGCAGTTCCTGTCCGGGGAACTCGAGGTGGAGCTCTGCCCGCAAGGGACGCTTGGCGAGCGGATGCGCGCGGGAGGCTGCGGCATCCCGGCGTTCTTCACCCCGGCCGGTGGCGGGACGCAGGTGGCCGAGGGCGGGCTGCCGTGGCGCTATGCGCCCGACGGCTCGGTGGCGATTGCCTCACCGCGCAAGGAGACCCGGGTCTACGACGGCCGTGAGTACGTGCTGGAGGAGGCGATCGTGGCCGACTTCGGGTTGGTGCGCGCCGCCGTCGGGGACCGGCACGGGAACCTGGTGTTCCACGAGTCGGCTCGCAACTTCAACCCGCTCGCGGCGATGTGCGGGCGCATCACGATCGCCGAGGTCGAGGAGCTGGTCGAGCCCGGCGAGATCCGGCCCGAACAGGTGCACACACCGGGAATCTTCGTGCAGCGGGTGATCGGCCCCGTCGACGTCGGGAGCAAACGGATCGAACGCCGCACCGTTCGCCCGCGTTCGGGAGCGCGGGACTGATGGCGCTGACGCGGGAGCAGATGGCCGCGAGGGCCGCGAGTGAACTGCGGGACGGCCAGTACGTGAACCTCGGCATCGGCCTGCCGACGCTGATCCCGAACTATCTCGCCGACGACATCACCGTCGTGCTGCAGAGCGAGAACGGCATCCTCGGCGTCGGCCCGTACCCCTATGAGGGAGAGGAGGATCCGGACCTGATCAACGCCGGCAAGGAAACCGTGACCTTGCTGCCCGGTGCCTCGTTCTTCGACTCCGCGACGTCGTTCGGCATGATCCGCGGCGGCCACATCGACGCCGCGATCCTCGGCGCCATGCAGGTATCCGGCCGAGGCGACCTCGCCAACTGGATGATCCCCGGCAAGATGATCAAGGGTATGGGCGGCGCGATGGATCTCGTTCACGGCGCCAAGCGGGTCATCGTGCTGATGGAGCACGTCGCCCGCGACGGGTCGCACAAGATCGTCGAGGAGTGCTCGCTGCCGCTTACCGGCCGGGCCTGCGTGCAGCGGATCATCACCGACCTCGCGGTGCTCGACGTCACGGGCGGCCGGCTGGTGCTGCGCGAGACCGCGCCCGGTGTCGACGTCGAGGAGGTCCGGGCGAAGACCGGGACCGGCGTCGTCGTCGAGGACGAGCCGGCCACGATGCGGGTGCCCCCGGCGCCCTCGTGACCTTCTCGATCGTCGCCTACGATCGCGACGCCGCGCAGCTGGGCGGCGCGGTCGCGTCGTGCTCGCTCGCGATCGGGCGGGCGGTGGTGTGGTCGCGGGCGGGCGTCGGGGCGATCGCGACGCAGGCCCGCACGGGGCGTGCGCTCGGCGCGCGCGGTCTGGATCTGATCGGTGCCGGCAGGTCGGCCACGCAGGCACTCACCGAACTGCTTGCGGCCGACGCCGATGCGGCCGAGCGGCAGGTCGCCGCCGTCTCGCCGGACACCGCGCCGTTCGCCTGGACCGGCGGCCGATGCATCGGGGCGTGCGGTCACATCGTCGGGCCGACCTGGGTCGCCGCCGGGAACACGTTGGTGTCGCGCTCGGTGGTGCCGAGCATGGCCGAAGGCTTCGTCGCCGCCGACGGCCCGCTCGCGGAGCGACTGGTGGCCGGGCTGCGGGCCGCCGACCAGGCCGGCGGCGACGCCCGCGGCCGGCAGTCGGCAGCGCTCGTCGTCGTCGACGCCGCCCGGACCGATGCGCCGTGGGACGGCGTGCCGATCGACCTGCGCGTTGACGACGCGGCCGAGCCGGTGTACGCCCTCGGCCGGCTGCTGTCGCTGCAGCGCGCCTACGAATCCGGGGACTGGGCCGCCTTGCTGGAGCGCGCGCCGGAGGGCGTCCGTGAGCTGTATGCCGCCCTCGACGCCGCGTCCCGAGGGGACCTCGACACCGCCCGCGAGTCACTGGCCGCGTTACGCCGCCAGCCGTCGATCGATTCCACGCTGCGGCGGATGCGCGCCGCCGGGCAGCTGCCCCACGCGGCCGAGCTGATGTCGGACTGACGGTCAGCAACACCCGCAGCCCCACCGCCTGCAACCGCCGGGTCTGCACCTCCACACCGGTCAGGAGCTCCAGCAGGGCCCGGTCGGGACACTGCCACAGCGGCGCGCCGCCCAGCTCGCGGACGGGAGACTCGCACCGATCCAGCAGCTGCCGCGCCTCGACCTCCATAATGACCACCCTAGACCGAGGGTACGACAGTTTCGATCGCGAAACCCCTGTCCCACAACGACTTTGGGTCTGACCCTCAGCGCTTGAGCAGCTGGCGAGCCATCACCATGCGCTGGATCTGGTTGGTGCCCTCGTAGATCTGGGTGATCTTCGCGTCGCGCATCATCCGCTCGACCGGAAAGTCCTTTGTGTATCCGTAACCGCCGAACAGCTGGACGGCGTCGGTGGTCACCGACATCGCGACGTCGGACGCGAAGCACTTGGCGGCGGCCGAGATGAAGGTGAGGTCGCGCTCGCCGCGCTCGGCCTTCGCCGCCGCCGCGTACATCAGCTGGCGCGCTGCTTCGACGTTCATCGCCATGTCGGCGAGCATGAACTGCACGCCCTGGAATTCCGAGACCGGCTGCCCGAACTGCTGGCGCTCCTGGGTGTAGGCGAGCGCTGCATCGATCGCTCCCTGCGCGATGCCGACAGCCTGCGCGCCGATCGTCAGGCGCGTGTGGTCCAGGGTGCGCAGCGCGGTCTTCAGCCCGGTGCCAGGCTCGCCGACGATCCGGTGCCCGGGAATGCGACAGTTCTCGAAGTAGATCTCGCAGGTGGGCGAGCCCTTGATTCCGAGCTTGCGTTCGGGCGTGCCGACCGAGAATCCGGGATCGTCCTTGTGCACGACGAACGCCGAGACGCCGCGCGCGCCGGCGCCGGGGTCGGTCTTCGCCATCACGGTGAAGTACGTCGCGACGCTGGCACCGGTAATCCAGCACTTCGTGCCATTGAGCACCCACTCGTCGCCGTCGCGGACGGCGCGGGACTTCATCGAAGCGGTGTCGCTGCCGGCCTCGCGTTCGGAGAGCGCGTAGGAGCCCATCGCCTCGCCGCGCGCCATCGGCTCCATCACCTCACGCTTGAGCTCGTCGGACCCCGCGAGCAGCAGCGGCACCGTGGCGAGCTTGTTCACGCCCGGGATGAGCGACGACGACGCGCATACCCGCGCGATCTCCTCGATCACCAGGCAGGTGGCGATCGCGTCGGCGCCGGGGCCGCCGTACTCCTCCGGCACGTGCGCCGCATGCAGATCCGCCTTCACCAGGGCGTCGTAAACGTCCCACGGGAACTCGGCGGTCGCGTCGATGTCGGCCGCGCGCGGCGCGATCTTGTCCGACGCGAGCTGGCGCACGGTGTCGCGCAGCATCGCGTGCTCGTCGGATAGCCGGTAGGCGTCGAAGCCCGGATTGTTCATACCGCGCACGGTACCGCCGCCGATCCCGCGTCGCGGGCCGCCCGCGGCCGGTTTTCAGCCGCCGTCGCGCGGGCGGTCCTGCAGCGCGTCGTCCTTGGCGACGACGGCGGCCTCCAGGCTGACCTGGAACTCGACCATCCGGGCCCGCAGGTGATCGTCGGTGGCGGCCAGGATCCGCACTGCAAGCAGGCCGGCGTTGCGTGCGTTGCCGACCGCGACCGTGGCCACCGGCACCCCGGCCGGCATCTGCACGATCGAGAGCAGCGAGTCGAGGCCGGACAGGTGCGCGAGCGGCACCGGCACGCCGATCACCGGCAGCGGCGTCGCCGCAGCGACCATGCCGGGCAGGTGCGCTGCGCCCCCGGCGCCGGCGATGATCACCCGCAGCCCGCGGTCGGCCGCTGTGCGGGCGTACTCCATCATCCGGCCCGGCGAGCGGTGCGCCGACACCACGCGCACCTCGTGCGCGACGTCGAACTCCCCCAGCGCGTCTGCCGCGGCCCGCATCACCGGCCAGTCGGAGTCGCTGCCCATGATCACGCCGACGCTCACTGCCGCCTCGCCGGCACGGAGTGCCTCGGCGGTGCTCACTGCCGCCTCGCCGGCACGGAGTGCCTCGGCGGTGCTCACCGCCGCCTCGCCGGCACGGAGTGCCTCGGCGGTGCTCACCGCCGCCTCGCCGGCACTCATACCGCTCTCGCCAACGCCGGCTCCTGCGCGTAGCGCAGCCAGTCCGCCGCCGCCCGTGCGCGGGCTCGCACGACGTCGACGTCGTCGCCGAGTGCCGTCACGTGGCCGATCTTGCGACCGGGCCGGGACGCCTTTCCGTAGAGGTGCACCTTCACATCGGGCCAGCGGGCCATCAGGTGGTGCAACCGCTCGTCGATGCCGATGCCGCCGTCGGGACCGCCGAGCACGTTCGCCATCACGACGGCGGGCGCCGTCAGGTGCGGGTCGCCGAGCGGGTAGTCCAGCACGGCGCGCAGGTGCTGCTCGAACTGCGAGGTGCGCGCCCCCTCGATCGTCCAGTGCGCCGAGTTGTGCGGGCGCATGGCGAGCTCGTTGATCACCAGTCCGCGGTCGGTATCGAACAGCTCCACCGCGAGCACGCCGACGACGCCCAGCTCGCCGGCGATCCGCAGGGCCAGGCACTCGGCGTCCTCGGCGACCTCGTCGGGAAGTCCCGGCGCCGGGGCGATGACCTCAACACAGATGCCGGCGTCCTGCACCGTCTCGACCACCGGCCACGCGGCTGCCTGACCGAACGGCGACCGCGCGACGACGGCGGCGAGCTCGCGGCGCATCGCGACCCGCTCCTCGGCGATCAGGGCGATCCGGCTGGCGAGCACCTCCGTGGCGTCGTCGGGGCGCTCGAGCATCCACACGCCGCGGCCGTCGTAGCCGCCGGTCTGTGCCTTCAGCAGCATCGGCCAACCGACCAGCGCGCCGAATGCCGCAACGTCGTCGGCACTCGCGACGGCGCTCCAGCGCGGTACGGGCAACCCCAGGCCGCCCAGCCGTTCGCGCATCGCGCGCTTGTCCTGCGCATACCGCAGTGCCGCCGCCGACGGCGCAACCTCGTGCCCGGCTGCGGCCAGTGCGGCAATGTGCTCGCCGGGAACGTGCTCGTGGTCGAAGGTTACGACGTCGCAGCCCTGCGCGAACGCGGCTAGGTCGTCATAGCTGGTGTAGTCGCCGATCTGCACGCCGGGAGTCACCAGCGCGGCGGCGTCGGACCGATCGGCTGCCAGCACCCGAAGCGGCTGGCCGAGCGCGATCGCCGCCTGGTGGGTCATCCGGGCCAGCTGACCGGCCCCGACCATCCCTACCACCGGCAGGTCACCGGGCTGTGCCATGCGGCGAGCGTAGCGAGGCCGCGCCGGACGCTAGTGGTGCCGACCGGAAGTTGTTCGGGGGATGCCGGAGATCAGATGGATGCATCGCAAGGCGGAGGAGGAGCCAGTAGCAGCGCTACTGGCGACGACGACAACGCCGCGAGGCGCCATCTGAGCCCGGCAGACCCTGGACAAACTTCCGGTCGGCACCACTAGTCGACGCGGTGGGTCACGAGGTCGTCGATCAGCCAATCGGCGGCGGTGGCGCGGCGGGGTAGCCGCTCGAGCCAGACCTGCACCGGCGCCGCCGGAACGCGCGCGGCCAACAGGCGGCCAAGGACACCGAGCCGCTCGGCCATCGCGGCGTCGCGGTTCACCAGCGCAACGAGGTGCGATAGGCCCAGACGTGCCAGCGTCTCGCCGCCAGAGAAGACGGCGCGGACAGCTTCGGCGACGACGGCGGGACGGCCGAGCGCCGTCCAGTTGCTGCCGCTGCGCCATCCGACCACGACCAGCGCGTGGGTGTCGCCGACCGCCGTCGCCGACCGGCCGGCCTCGCGATAGAGCTCGCCGAGACGGATTCGCAGGTACCCGGGCGTCGCGAGCCCGGTCAGCGGGTCGTCACAGTCGCGGGTTGCCGGCTCGACCGCGACCTCCGACCACGACACCGCAACCGCCGTAGCGACTGCGGCCACCGCCGCGGGTGAGAG
Source organism: Pseudonocardiales bacterium (assembly GCA_003244255.1). Lineage (GTDB taxonomy): Bacteria > Actinomycetota > Actinomycetes > Mycobacteriales > QHCD01 > QHCD01. Next base: position 36,735 of record QHCD01000027.1, read on the forward strand.
AGCACCGATCCGGCACAAGATCCAGACGTCATCAAGTGCCTCGGCCAGACCGACACCGGCTGCCGCCCGTTGGCGGCCGAGGCCGCTCGCCGCAGGCCCAGGATCACGGCCTTCGGCGACGGCCTCGGCCAGGGCATCGGCCGCAGGACACCACCAGTCCCGCGGCAGCCTCCACCCCCCAGCGAGGCTGCGCGCGCGCCACCGATCCCCCATCGTCGGCGGCGTGGGCTGGAAAATCCGAGCGGTTCCCCCGGAATGCATCCGCCCGCCCCCTTCGTCGCGAGTGCCCGTTGTGGCCGCCGTCTGCCCTCAAACACCGGACCCGCCACCCTCGACAGGAGTCAGACGCAGCGCTCATGCGGGCATGACGCGGGTTCGGTGTGAAACAGGCGAATCCGCGGATGACGATGCGGGCACGCCGGACACGCGAGAGGATGACGGCCGTAGGCATGCCCATACGTCCAACTGACCGGAGCCGAGATGCCCGCAGTTCGTGCTGCTGCGAGCGACCGCAGCGATGCCGAACTCATCACCGCGGTCCGCTCCGGGGAGACGTCTGCCTACGGCGAGCTGTGGCAGCGGCACGTCCACGCAGCCCGCGCGCTGGCCCGAACCATGGCCCGCGATCCGAATACGGCGGACGACCTGGTCTCCGAGGCGTTCGCGAAGGTGCTCGCGACCCTGCAGGGAGCCGGTGGCCCGGACACGGCATTCCGGGCCTACCTGCTGACCACGGTCCGCAACTTCTTCTACGACCGGATCCGCCGCGACCGGCGGCTGCAGTCGACCGACGACCTCGAGCCGTTCGACCCCGGCGTGCCGTTCGTCGATACCGCAGTCGAGGGTCTCGAGGCCACGATGGCCGCGCGCGCATACGCGAGCCTGCCCGAGCGCTGGCAGGCAGTCCTCTGGCACACCGAGATCGAGGGCGAAACGCCGGCCGCCGTCGCGCCGCTGCTCGGGCTCACCGCCAACGGCGTGGCGGCACTGGCCTACCGCGCCCGTGAAGGTCTACGGCAGGCCTACCTGCAGATGCACCTCGCCGACACCACCGACGATGCGTGCCGGGTGACGGCGGAGAACCTCGGCGCGTGGGCCCGCGGCGGTCTCTCCCGGCGCGACACGGCGCGGGTGGACGCGCACCTGTTGGGCTGCGAGCGCTGCCGGGCGCTGGCGGCCGAGCTCGTCGACGTCAACCGCGGCCTGCGCGGCGTCATCGCCCCGCTCATTCTGGGCGCGCCGTTCGCCGCCGGCTACCTGAAGCTGTCCGCCGGTGCCACAGCCGGCGCCGCGATGACGGGGGCAGCGGCCGCCGGCAGCGGCTCGGTGGGCGGTGGCGCCGGCACCGGCTCCGGCTCCTCGGTCGGTGCGGCGGCGACCGCCATCGCGGCTGCCGCCGTCGTCATCGGTGCGGGCGCGCTGATCGCGATCCTGCTGGCGACCCGGCCATCCTCCAACCACTCCTCGACCATCGGCGACCAGGGCGCCACCGTCACCACCGGCGCCGGCGGCGGCGCATCCGCAGGTCGAAGCGGCATCCCGGGCGGGAACGGGTCGAACGGCCCAGCGGCGGGCGGCGGAGCGACCGGTAACGGCAACGGGACCGGTGGCGGCAACGGGACCGGTGGCAGCACTGGGACCGGCGCCGGCACTGGGACCGGTCCCGGCGGACCCTCGGCGACCGGTCCCTCGGCGACTGGGCCCTCGGCGACTGGGCCCTCGGCGACTGGGCCCTCGGCGACTGGGCCGAGCACGCTGCCGACCAACCCGTCCGGGTCGCCCAGCCCCTCCGGCCCGCCCACCAACCCGTCC
>QHCD01000028.1 GCA_003244255.1 Pseudonocardiales bacterium
ACCAAACCCGGGGCGGTTCATACCGCATCCTCGAAACCCACGCCAAAGCACAACGAAAGATCAACCAGGCAGCTTGACAGTCATAGAAGCATCCTGCTCATCGCCCTCGGCACCGCCGCGGCGCAAGCCGGGCACTCGGTCCGCTACGTCCTCGCGTCGAAGCTGGTCAACGAGCTTGTCGAGGCAGCCGACGACAAGCAGCTGTCCAAGACGATCGCTCGCTACGGCCGCGTCGATCTCCTCATCTGCGACGAACTCGGCTACCTCGAACTCGACCGCCGCGGCGCTGAACTGCTGTTCCAGGTCCTCACCGAACGCGAGGAAAAGTCCGCGATCGCGATCGCCTCGAACGAACCCTTCTCCGGCTGGACCAAGACCTTCACCGACCCCCGCCTCTGCGCCGCCATGGTCGACCGGCTCACCTTCAACGGACAGATCATCGAAACCGGCACCACCAGCTACCGCCTCGCCCATGCGCGACGCCACCGGGGGGCCGATTAGTCATCGGCGGTCGGGCGCAGCCACCTCAAGTCGTCGCTCGACCCACACGAGTTCTGGCCACCCAGGCCGTTCGGCCGGCTCACGGCGCAGCTCGTTGAACTGCTTGGCCGCATAGAACCGGGCAGCGCGCTCATTGCCGGCCAGATACTCGAGACGAACCGAGGATGTTCCCGACGGCACCCGCGCGATCAAACCGGCCATGAGGGCCGATCCGACGCCCAAGCCTTGTGATTCGGGCACGACGTAAAGCTTCCAGATGACGGGAACTTCTCCACGCAGGTCAATGTTGCCCATGCCCACGAGCTGATCACCGTCGTCGGCGACAAGACATGTCGTCGCCTCCAGGCTCCGCTCCAGCGCTTCAACCGACCACCACGTGGTCAGACCGTTTGCGATGTAATCCTCACCCGCGAACGCATAGGTCGTCGGCCACGTCTTCCGGCCAACAGACTGTATTGCGCTCACATCGTCACCTCGCGCTAGGCGAACCTGCATCCCGGCTCCTCTCACACACAAATGTGCTCACGCCGCGGCCTCGGCAGCGCAGCAGAGCTCCATGGGTCCGATTCAAACCGTCGCAACGGGGCCAGATCAAGTTGACACGGCCAGGGCTCGCCGTCGCGATCGACCTGCACCTCGCGTCGGCATCGCTCCGGCGGACCATCGACGTCGGAGTGAGCTACGGGCTGGTCGCGATCGTCGGCGTGCTCGCCTATCGGCTGCGAGCTCCGTGGCGCCGGTGGTACCTCGGGATCGCCCTGGCCATCTTCGGCGGGCTGGCCGGCTGGGACGCCTCGGTCACCTCCTGGGGTCACCTGCTGGCGCTCGCGATCGGCCTGGCCTCTTACCCGCTCGCCGCGGAGCGCCCCAGAACCAGCCCGCGGAACTGGTTTGCCCGGACCTCTCGCTGCGTGGGGGCTGACTGAGCTGCGCCGGCCCCGCCGTCGGCCCGCACCGGTCAACGCTGGGCCTACGCTGAGGCAGCCGGTCACGGCCGGTGGGGGATGGGGTAAACGGCAGCCCGCCGGCCTTTGGAGCCGTGCAGTCTCGGTTCGAGTCCGAGTCCCCCAGCTGCTTCGATGCCGCCCGCGACCGGACGGCAAACGGCTGCAGCTGCTGCGCCGCGTCGTGGCTAACATGGGACGACCGACCGTCGTCGCTCAGGGGGATCGCAGGTGTCCGACGCCGTGTCCGACGCCGAGGCAACCGGCTGGCGGCTCGCCGTGGTGGTGCTCGCCGCGGGGGCCGGCACCCGGATGCGGTCGGACACGCCGAAGGTGCTGCACCCGATCGGCGGGCGGAGCCTGCTAGCTCACGTGCTGGACGCCGTGGCACCGCTGGAACCGGCCGAAACCGCAGTCGTCGTCGGGCACGGACGCGATGCGGTCATCGCCACCCTGCCCGATTCGGCCCGGCCCGTGGTGCAGCAGGAGCGGCGGGGGACCGGCCACGCCGCCCGGCTTGCCGTCGAGGCGATCGCCGCGCGCGGTAACCTGCCCGGCACCGTACTGGTCATCTTCGGCGACACGCCGCTGCTGACGACGGCGACCCTCGAGCGCCTCGTCGCGGCCCATCGCCGTACCGGCGCGACCGCGACGCTGCTGACCGCGGAGGCGCCCGACCCGACCGGCTACGGCCGGATCATCCGCGACGAGCACGGCGCGGTGCGGCGCGTCGTCGAGCAGCGTGACGCCAGCGAGACCGAGCGGGCCGTGCGCGAGATCAACACCGGTGTCGCCGCCTTCGAGACCGATGCGCTGCGCGACGGCCTGAAGCGGCTGCGCTCGGACAACGCGGCCGGGGAGGAGTACCTGCCCGACGTCGTCGCCGCGTTCGTCGCCGAGGGGCGGCTGGTGGTGCCCGTCGTCGGGGACATCGCCGAGACCGCAGGCGTCAACGATCGGGTTCAGCTCGCCGCGGCAGCCGCCGCGCTCCGGGACCGGATTCTCACCGGGTGGATGCGATCGGGCGTCAGCGTCGCCGACCCCGCGACGACGTGGGTCGACGTCGGCGTCGTCATCTCCCCCGACGCCGTGCTGCTGCCGAACGTGCAGCTGCACGGGTCGACGTCGATCGGGACAGGTGCACTCCTCGGCCCGGACTGCACGCTCATCGACACGATGGTCGGCGCGCGGGCAGTAGTGTGCCGGGCGCACTGCGAGGGCGCTGTCATCGGCGAGTCCGCCAGCGTCGGCCCGTTCGCCTACCTGCGGCCCGGTGCGCGGATCGGGCGCGGGGCGAAGGTCGGGGCCTACGTCGAGGTGAAGGCCGCCGAACTCGGGGACCACAGCAAGGTGCCGCACCTCTCCTACGTCGGCGACGCAACCATCGGTGCCGACGTCAACATCGGCGCCGGCACGATCTTCGCCAACTACGACGGCGTCGAGAAGAACCGATCCACCGTCGGCGACGGCGCGAAGACCGGTGCGCACAACACGTTCGTGGCACCGGTGAACATCGGCGCGGGTGCCTATACCGGGGGCGGCACTGTCGTCCGCCACGACGTCCCGCCCGGCGCACTCGCCGTGCCGGGCGGCGGTCCGCAGCGCACGATCGAGGGATGGACCGAGCGCAAGCGGCCGGGCACCAGATCCGCGGCCGCCGCCGCCGAAGCCGCGACGCAGCCAGAGCCACCCGATGACCACCAACCCACCGAATCCGCGGAGCGGGAGCGATGAGCAGCGGCCTGAAGAGCCCAACGCGCAAGAACCTGATGCTGTTCTCCGGCCGCGGGTTCCCGGCGCTGACCAGCCAGATCGCGGCCGAGCTCGGCATCACCTGCACGCCGGCGTCGCAGTACGACTTCCCCAACGGGGAGGTGTACGTCCGCTACGAGGAGTCCGTCCGCGGCTGTGACGCGTTCGTCGTGCAGAGCATGACGACGCCGATCAACAAGTGGTTCGTCGAGTCGCTGGTGATGGTCGACGCCCTCAAGCGCGGCTCGGCCAAGCGGATCACCGTCGTCGTGCCGTACTACCCGTACTCGCGCCAGGACAAGAAGCAGCGCGGCCGCGAGCCGATCTCGGCGCGGCTGGTCGCCGACCTGTACAAGACCGCCGGCGCCGACCGGATCCTCACCGTCGACCTGCACACCTCGCAGGTCATGGGTTTCTTCGACGGCCCGGTCGACCACCTGTTCGCGATGCCGCTGCTCGCCGCGCACATGCACAAGACCTACGCCGACCGCGAGCTGACCGTCGTCGCGCCGGATTCCGGCCGGGTGCGCCTGGCCGAGCGCTGGACCGACCGGCTGGGTGGCTGCCCGCTCGCGTTCATCCACAAGACCCGCGACCCGGTCCGCCCGGGCAAGGTCAGCGCTCACCGCGTCGTCGGCGACGTCGCGGACCGCACCTGCATCATCATCGACGACGAGATCCAGACCGGCGGGACCGTCGTCGCGGCAGCCGACGTCCTCTTCGACGCCGGTGCAGCCGACGTCATCGTCGCCGCCACCCACGGCGTCCTTGCCGATCCCGCCGTCGAGTCGCTGAAGAACAGCCGGATCCGCGAGGTGGTGCTCACCGACACCCTTCCCATCTCGCCGGAGCAGATGCTCGACAAGCTGACCGTGCTCTCGATCGCGCCGCTCGTGGCGACCGCCATCCGGGAGATCTTCGAGGACGGGTCGGTCACCAGCCTCTTCGACGGCGCCGCCGGCTGAGTGGCGCCGATGAGGTCGCGGCCCGCTGAGCCAGCTCGGGTAGACTGCTCGGCGTTGCCCGGCGAGGGAGCCACCCGAGCTCCGTGATCGGCGGTCCGTGAGTGCGTCTCCGCTCGTGCGTGGCAGCAGACCCGCCGCACGGATGACCGATCGCCCAGACGCACGAGGAGAGCACCCGCCGTGGCCGAGCTTCGGATAACCGCGCAGAACCGCGACGAGTTCGGCAAGGGTGCCGCCCGCCGGCTGCGCCGGGAGGCCAAGGTGCCGGCCGTGCTCTATGGCCACGGCATCGACCCCGTGCACCTCTCGCTGCCGGGTCACGACATGATGCTCGCGCTGAAGAACTCCAACGCCCTGCTCACGATCGTGATGACCTCGGGCGTGCAGCTGGCGCTGGCCAAGGCGGTCCAGCGCGACCCCATTCGCGGGTTCCTCGAGCACGTCGATCTGTTGGCCGTGCGCCGCGGTGAGAAGGTGACCGTCGACGTCCGGGTGCACCTCGAGGGCGAGCCCCAGCTCGACACCCTGGTGAACCAGGAGCTGACGACGCTGTCGTTGGAGGCCGAGGCGACGAACATTCCCGAGTCGGTGACGGTGAGCATCGCCGGCCTGGGCGTTGGCGACAGCGTGAGCGCGGCCGACGTCGGCCTGCCCCAGGGCACCTCCCTGGTAACCGAGCCCGACCACACGGTCGTCTCGATCCTCGCCGTGCCCACGGCCGAGCAGCTCGAGGCCGAGCTGGCCGAGGCCGAAGCCGAGGCCGGCATCGAGCACGAGCCCGCCGAGGCCGAAGCCGCCGCCGAAGAGGAGTCGGCCGAGGGCGAGCGGGCCGGAACCGGGGATCAGTCAGCCGATGCCGGTTCCGGCAGCCGCTCCGAGTCGGGCGAGCAGTAACCGTCCTGAGCCGACTGTTGCCCGGCCGCCGACGGAAGGGGGCCGGCGGCTGCGAGGACGCCGGCGGCCGGTTCGTCGTGGTCGGGCTCGGCAACCCTGGCCCGGACTACGTTGGGCACCGGCACAACGTCGGCGTGATGGTCATCGAGGCGCTGGCCGGGCGCGTCGGCGGGCGGTTCCGGTCGCACAAGACCCGAACCGAGGTCGACGACGGCCGGATCGCCGGGACGCCGGCCGTGCTCGCCAAGCCACGTTCCTACATGAACGAGTCCGGTGGCCCGGTCGCGGCGCTCTGCGCCTTTTATCGGGTGCCCGTGCAGCGGCTGGTGGTGATCCACGACGAGCTGGATCTGGACTTCGGCCGGCTGCGGGTCAAGCGCGGCGGTGGCGACAACGGGCACAACGGGCTGAAGTCCATCACCCGCGCCCTCGGCAGCGACTACTGCCGGGTGCGGGTGGGGATCGGCCGGCCGCCGGGACGCCAGGATCCGGCCGACTTCGTGCTCCGCGGCTTCACCGCGGCCCAGCGCCGGGAACTGCCAGTGCTGCTGGAGCGGGCTGCCGACGCGGTCGAGCTGATCGTTACTCAGAGTGTCGAAGCGGCGGCCAACGCCGCGAACAGCTAATTCGCCACCTTATGTAGCTGTCCAAGTACTCTGCGTTCTGTATGTCGCCAGGCTGCAACGAACTTCTTTCTCCGGGTAATCGAGACCGGCCGAGTTGAGGCTGACTATGACATCTAGTAGTTGCGCGAATACTCGCTGTGCGATCGCGAAACGGAGTCAGGCAATTACAGATCGTAATTGTTTGGTTGGTGCCCCGCCAATTTCCGGGAATCGGCACATGAGCGCCGTTCGGCGCCCATAAGGTAGGCCCAGTTCGCATTGATGTCCGATCCGGAATGCCGTTCGGCGTTCACGCTCGGGCTGGGGGTTCTACGTACGGGCCGGCTTGTCGTGGCGGGAGTAACCACGGCCAGCGCCTGTTGGGGGAAAGTGGCGATGAGCGTCGTGGCAGCGGGTGCCGACACGATCTCGCCTTCTGTAATTAGTCGATCACGCTCTGCTTGGCAGGATCCTGCCGAGAGTGATCGTCGGTCGGCCGACGTCACCATCCTCGTGCCCGCCCACAATGAGGCCGACCGGCTGCCCGCGACCTTGACCGGGCTGTTCGCACAGACAGTGCGCGCCCGCAGGGTGATCGTCGTCGCCGACAACTGCACCGACGCGACCGAGGACATCGCCGCCGCGGCCGGCGCCGAGGTCATCGAGACCGTCGGCAACCGGGAGATGAAGGCCGGCGCCCTCAACCAGGTGCTCGCCGGCCTACTACCGGCCGCGCGCCCGGACGCATACGTCCTCGTCGTCGACGCCGACACCGTGATCGCCCCGCACTTCATCGAATCCGCGATCGAGTGCCTTGCCGACCCCGCCGTTGGCGCGGTCGGTGGGGTCTTCGTCGGCGAGCAGGGATCCGGCCTGCTCGGGCTGTTGCAGCGCAGCGAGTACGCGCGGTACGCGCGCGCCGTCGGCCGCAAGAAGGGCGTCGCGATGGTGCTCACCGGCACCTCGACGATGTTCCGGGTTGCCGCCCTCCAGCGGGTCGTGGCCGAGCGTGGTCGCAGGCTGCCCGGGCGGCGGGGATCGGTGTACAACTCCGACTCGCTGACCGAGGACAGCGAGATGACGGTCGCGTTGCGCAGCCTCGGACTGAGGACCCGCAGCCCACGCGCATGCCTGGTCACCACCGAGGTGATGCCGACGCCGTCGACGTTGTGGCGGCAGCGGGTCCGCTGGTACCGCGGCGCCCTGGACAACATCCGGATCTACGGCGTCCGCCGTTCGACCGCGCCCTACATCGCCCAGCAGGTCGGCCTCGCCGCCGCTGTGCTTGCCGGTGCGCTCTACCTCGCCGTGCTCGCCGCCGCCGTCGTGCTGGGTGGCTTCCGGATCACCGCGTTCTGGTCCGCGATCGGTGGCCTCTTCGTCCTCGAGCGGCTCATCACGGCCCGCCGTGCGGGCCCGTTGGCGATGCTCGTCGGGTTCGTGCTGGTCATCGAGATGGCCTACGACCTCTTTCTGCAGGCGGCCTTCATCCGGTCCGTCGTCGCGATCTGGCGGCGTCAATCGGCCACGTGGGACGCCGCCTGATGACCCGTGTCCAGCCGGTGCCGGCGTCGTTTCCCGACGTCCGGTCGCCGCGTCGTAATCGATCCGCTCGGGGGAGGTGACATCTATGTACGGAAAGGCAGGTCCTGCCGCCGGCGCCGGTCCGGCGCTCGCTTACACAGGACTCCACACGATCGGGCTCATCGTCACGGCCATCACGTTGCTGGTTGCCGGCATCGCGCTGCTGCGTCTGGTGCCGCGTCGCTCGGCCTGATTGACCGGTAGTCACCATCGCGTGAGCGGCGGGGGATTCGCGCACAACCGTTTCGTTCTGCTCGGTTTGGTATCAGGGGGCTAGGTGACCATCGTCGGTGAGCCGCAGTCCGGGGCTGACGTCATAACCACTCAACCGGTCACGGCCGGCGTGCACACTCCGTTCCGGCGTTGGGAACGGCGCTACGTCCTCATGTTGTGCGGATGTGACGCTGTTGTCTCGCTCATTGCCGGGCTGATCGCGTTCGAGGTGCGCTTCGGCGTGGTGACCCATTACACCGGAACGTACGTACTGCTCAGCGCGATCCTCCCGATTGCGTGGTTCGCCGCGGCGGCGTTGGCTCGCGCCTACGAGGCGAGGTTCCTGTTCGTTGGGACCGAGGAGTATCAGCGCGTCATCGCCGCGGGCGTGGCACTCATCGCATTGCTCGCCGTCGTCTCCTACGCGGGCAAAATGGATATCGCCCGCGGCTACGTCGTGGTCGCGCTCCCCGGCACCATTCTCGGGGTCCTCGTGACGCGTTACGCCGCGCGCAAGTGGGTGCACCGCAGGCGCCGCGAGGGACGGTTCATGCAGCGCGTCCTGCTGGTGGGGTACGAGCGAGGCGTCAAGTCCCTCGCCGGCCAGCTGCATCGGGAGCAGTTCCATGGCATGTACGTCGTCGGCGCCTGCCTTCCGCAGGGCTGGTCGGAGGGCACTTCGTCCACCGACATCGGCATCGACGTCTACGGCAACTTCGACGACGTCGATGTCGCCGTCGCGCTGGCCGGCGCCGACACCGTTGCCATCCTGAGCACACCGGAATGGGACGGCGAGGCGTTGCGTCGGCTCGCCTGGAAACTGGAGAGAGCGCACGTCGACCTGGTGGTCGCACCCGCATTGATGGACGTCGCGGGGCCCCGCACCACGATCCGCCCGGTCGACGGCCTGCCGCTGCTGCACGTCGAACACCCAGCTCTCACCGGCGCCCGCCGCGTCGCCAAGGAGGTCTTCGACCGGGCGGCGGCCGGTACCGCGCTGTTCTTTCTCAGCCCGGTCTTCGGCGTGCTGGCCGTGTCGGTCTGGCTCTGCGACCGCGGACCGGCGGTCTTCCGCCAGGACCGCGTCGGCAAGAACGGCACCGTCTTCGAGGTGCTGAAGTTCCGCTCCATGTATACCGACGCCGAGGCCCGGCTGGCCGAACTGCGGGAGCAGAACGAGGGCGACGGTGTGCTGTTCAAGATCCGCGACGACCCCAGGGTCACCCCGGTGGGCAAGTGGCTCCGCCGGTTCTCCCTCGACGAGCTCCCCCAGCTGGTCAACGTCGTGCGCGGCCAGATGTCGCTCGTGGGGCCGCGCCCCCCGCTGCCCAGCGAGGTCGAGCAGTATGCCGCCGACGTTCGTCGTCGGCTGGTCGTCAAGCCGGGACTCACCGGGCTCTGGCAGGTCAGCGGTCGGTCTGACCTGTCCTGGGACGAGTCGGTGCGCCTGGACCTGCGCTATGTCGAGAACTGGTCCATCGCACTCGACGTGATGATCCTCTGCCGTACGCTCACTGCTGTGGTCCGTTCCCGCGGCGCGTACTGATGCCGACCCCCCCGGTCGGCCCGCAGGCCGATCATCTGCTGGCCTGCGAGCTGGCCGAGGCGTCGGGCGCGCTGCTCCTCGGAGTGCGGGCGGAGCTGGGCTTCGACGACGCCACGGCGCTGCGCGAGGCCGGCGACCGGCGATCGCACGAGCTGCTCATGCGGCGGCTCGCCGAGGCCCGACCCGACGATGCGGTGCTCTCCGAGGAAGGTGTCGACGACGCCGGCCGCCTGTCGGCGTCGCGGGTCTGGATCCTCGACCCGCTCGACGGCACTCGCGAGTTCGGCGAGCCGGGTCGGGTCGACTGGGCCGTGCACGTGGCGTTGTGGGTCGCGGGCGAGCTGGTTGCCGGAGCCGTCGCGCTGCCCGCGCAGGGCCGGACCTACTCGACCGCCAGGGCCGAGCCGACGCCGGCCGCAACGTCGCGGCCGATGCGCATCGTGGTGAGCCGCACCCGGCCACCGGAGTTCCTCCAGCGCGTCGCCGAGGCGCGCGGTGGCGAGCTGGTGCCGCTGGGCTCCGCCGGTGCCAAGGTCGCCGCGGTCATCGCGGGCGACGCCGACGCCTACATCCACGCCGGCGGCCAGTACGAGTGGGACTCCGCGGCGCCGGTGGCGGCCGCCCGCGCCGCCGGGCTGCACGCGTCCCGGATCGACGGCGGCGACCTGCTCTACAACCGGCCGGACCCCCTGCTGCCGGACCTCGTGGTGTGCCGCGCCGCGGACGCCGCCGGCCTGGTCGAGGCCATCGCGCACGCCCAGCTGGCGGCTCTGAAGGCCAGCTAGTCTCCTCGCCCACCCGTGCCGCGACGGGCACCCGCAGTGAGGCGATTCTCACCCGTTCGGGCAGGCCAGCCTCTAGAGTCTGGGTAGCCGCCGGGAGGGTTGTCGCGCACAGATCCCCGGCCGCATCCATAACCGACTGCGAGGCTTCACCACCATGACCGCACCACCCGCACCGAGTGACTACCGGCTCTCCCAGCTCGACGCCTTGGAAGCGGAGTCGATCCACATCTTTCGTGAGGTCGCCGCCGAGTTCGAGCGGCCCGTGCTGCTGTTCTCCGGCGGCAAGGACTCGATCGTCATGCTCGGCCTGGCGCGAAAGGCGTTCTGGCCGGCACCGATCCCGTTCCCCGTGATGCACGTCGACACCGGCCACAACTTCGCCGAGGCGATCGAGTTCCGGGACCAGCGCGTCGCCGAGCTTGGCGTGCGGCTGATCATCGCCTCGGTGCAGGTGTCGATCGACGCGGGCCGCGCCGTCGAGGAGACCGGGCGCAACGCCAGCCGAAACCGGTTGCAGACCACGACGCTGCTCGACGCCGTCGAGAAACACGGATTCGACGCTCTGTTCGGCGGCGCCCGCCGGGACGAGGAGAAGGCCCGGGCCAAGGAGCGGGTGTTCTCCTTCCGCGACGAGTTCGGCCAGTGGGATCCGAAGAATCAGCGACCGGAGCTGTGGTCGCTCTACAACACCCGGGCCCGCCGCGGTGAGAGCATCCGCGTCTTCCCGATCTCCAACTGGACCGAGCTCGACATCTGGGACTACATCGACCGCGAGAAGCTCGCGATCCCGACCATCTACTTCAGCCATCGGCGGCGGGTCTTCGAGCGGGACGGCATCCTGCTCTCCGACAGCCCGTTCGTCACCCGCGGTGACGACGAGCCGCTGTTCGAGGCGACGGTCCGCTACCGCACCGTCGGTGACATGAGCTGCACGGGCGCGGTCGAGTCGACGGCCGCCACCGTCGAGGAGATCATCGCCGAGGTCGCAGCTACCCGGGTCACCGAGCGCGGGGCCACCCGCGCGGACGACCGCGCCACCGAGGCCGCGATGGAAGACCGGAAGAAAGAAGGCTACTTCTGATGGCCGCGACCCTCGCCGCGCCCAGCGCTGGATCGACCGGGATGGACATGCTCCGGTTCGCGACGGCCGGCTCGGTGGACGACGGGAAGAGCACGCTGATCGGTCGGCTGTTATATGACTCGAAGGCGATCTTCGAGGATCAGCTGGCCGCGGTCGAGCGCACCAGCTCGCAGCGGGGCGACGAATACACCGACCTCGCGCTGCTCACCGACGGCCTGCGAGCCGAACGGGAGCAGGGCATCACGATCGACGTCGCATACCGCTACTTCGCCACGCCACGGCGGAAGTTCATCATCGCCGACACGCCGGGGCACATCCAGTACACGCGGAACATGGTCACCGGCGCGTCGACGGCCGATCTCGCCGTCATCCTGGTCGACGCGCGGAAGGGACTGCTGGAGCAGAGCCGCCGGCACGCGTTCCTCACCACCCTGCTGCGGGTGCCGCACCTCGTGCTCTGCGTCAACAAGATGGACCTCGTCGATTTCGAGGAGGTCGAGTACGAGCGGGTGCGGGCCGAGTTCACCGCCTTCGCCACGAAGCTCGACGTCTCCGATCTCGCTGTGATCCCGGTATCGGCGCTCAAGGGCGACAACATCGTTTCCCGCTCGGAGAACATGCCGTGGTACGACGGCCCGTCGCTGCTGCACCACCTGGAGAATGTCCACGTCGCGTCCGACCGCAACCTGGTCGACGTGCGGTTCCCCGTGCAGTACGTGATCCGGCCAAAGTCCACGGAGCACCACGACTACCGCGGATATGCGGGCCAGGTCGCCGGTGGCGTGATGAAGCCCGGCGACGACGTCATGGTGCTGCCGTCCGGCCTCACCACGCGCATCGCCGCGATCGACACCGCCGACGGGCCGGTGGATCAGGCCTTCGCGCCGATGTCGGTCACGGTGCGGCTCGAGGACGACATCGACATCTCGCGCGGTGACATGATCTGCCGGCCGCACAACGCGCCGGAGGTCAGCCAGGACATCGACGCCATGGTCTGCTGGATGGTCGAGCAGCCGCTCACTCCACGGAGCAAGCTCGTGATCAAGCACACGACGCGCACTGCGCGGGCCGTCGTCCGCGGTCTGGAGTACCGGCTCGACGTCAACACGCTGCACCGCGACGAGTCCGCGCAACAGCTGGTACTCAACGAGATCGGTCGGGTGCGGTTGCGGGTCACGCAGCCGCTGTTCTGCGACCCGTACCGCCGGAACCGGACCACGGGCGGTTTCATCCTGATCGACGAGGCGACCAACCGGACGGTCGGTGCCGGCATGATCACCGACGCCGGCTGACCGGGCCTCTCACCGGCCCTCGGTTATGAAGCCGGCGTCGACTGCCGGTCCACGGCCGTCGGTGCCGCCGGAATCGCGGCGCTCCGGGACCCGGGCTTTCCTACCGGCACGGCTGCGGGCAGTTGCCGATCGAGCACGGCGCACGCCGCGATCATGACCGCCAGCATGACGCTGCCGTAGAGCAGGCCGCCGATGACGTCGAGGAACCAGTGCTGCAGGTTGTATAACCGGGCGTAGGCCTCGGTGACTGCGAGGAATGGGACGACCGACCAGCACGCCGTGCGCAGTTTCGGCCCGCTTGCGGTTCGCCAGCGCAGGAACAAGTAGACGATCACGCCGGAGATCACGACGATGCGCGCGCATCCACCCGACGGCCAGGTGCCGCCGTCGGTGGGCGGGTGTGGCCGGTGCACCACCAGGCGCAGTACCTCGGAGGTAGCGCGCCAGAAGAGGTAGGAGCCGGGAACGGCGAGCAACGGCACCCACCAGCGCCGCCGCCACCACAGAGCGGCCAGGAGTACGCCGGCGACCACCGCGACGACCTGCATCGGGTTCTGGTCGCCAATGTGCGTCGCGACTGCCCAGAAGTGCTTCCAGCCCGCGACGTTGCGACCGCGCTCCCACCAACGCAGCATCGGCCGGTCGATATAGTCGCCGTACTTGCGGGCGAGCACGCCGAGTCCCCAGAAGCAGCCGATGGTGAACGTCACGCCGGCGAACCAGACGATCCCCGCGGTCAGCGGACGGCCGAGCGCCTGGACGCTCGAATCGGTAGCCTGGCCAAGCCGGGCACGGATCGGCGCCGTCCGGATGTGGCCACTGCGGCGGTCTGCGGTGACGATCGCACCGACTCCCAGCGCGATCACGATCCCGAGCGCGACGATGCCGGCGGCGACAACTGCGGTCACTGGGCAACCCCCTGTCCCGTGCGATGTCGAACCACGGCTTAGGGTGGTCCCTCACGTTCGCCCGGCTGCGTCGGACCCAACTGCGGTCACTGGGAAGTAGGTCCGGTGACCTCGCTTGGTCGATGACCCAGGGCGGGACAGCGTTTAGAGAACAGCACCGCGATTCACATGATTGGTCGTGTCGTCGGTACGCCATTCACAGCAGCCGGTAGCGACCGGTCGCACTAGATTGCACCTCCGACGCGGTCGCTTGACCCGCACGAGACTTGCACCCTCGAGCGGCCCCACCTATGGTAACGCCATCCCGGGGGAACGGGCCGTCGATGACGCTTGGCCGAAGCCCGGCGTCACGACCCTGACCTTTGCTGGAGGCACGTCGTGCACGCAGGACGGTCCACCCCCCGAGGGGTCGCTGCGAAGTCGGTATTCCGTAGCATCTGACCCTCTTTCGGGAACTTCCGCTAGGAGCGCTTGTCGCGTTTCGTGGTGAGCCGTCCGACTACTGAACGTCATCACTTTGGTCACTGAACGTAAGCGGCACTGGAGGTACCGTATGAACCATCGCTTGCTGCGCCCAAAGCGCATCATCGCGGTCACCGCGTTTACCGGGATCGTCGGGGCGGTCATCGGAGCAGTAGCCATCGCGCCAACCGGCGCGACCGAGAAGTCGACCAGCTCAGGGTGTAGCACCTCGACCCTCGATGCGCGTTACGGCAGCACGCTGCGCGTGCTCTCGTCGCCGGGATCGGGTAACTGGTCTCAGGTAGAGACCAAGTGGGTGGCTGCCATCGGCCACCCGATGTGCACCACCCGCGTGTATCTCGGCACGATCGGTGCTGGCAAGACCTGGGCGAAGACCGACATGCTCGCCCACCAGCCGGCCAACCAGCGAGTGATCTTCTCCTTCCGGGGCGGCAACGCCGCTGACATCACAGCGTTCGAGCGCAGTCGCCCCGCCGGAACACAGTGCTACGGCTCGTTCTGGCACGAGCCGGAGAACACCTACAAGACGCCGACCCAGCAAGCCCAGTACCGGGCGAAGTGGGGCCAGTACGCGCCGGCGATCCGGGCCGGCGGCTGCAAGACGATCCTCATTCTCGAGGGCTACACCTCGACAGATAAGCAGTGGCACTGGGAGGACTACTACAACGCCGGCGCGATCGACAGCTTCGGCTGGGACGTCTACAGCTACGGCTGGGAAGACAAGCCGCCGGTCTACCGCGATCCGGCCACCCTGCTCGCGGGCCCGCAGCACGTCGCTCGGGTGACCGGAAAGCACTGGGGCGTAACCGAAGCCGGCTCGCCGGTGATTCCTGGTGACGGCTACGGGGTTGCCCGGGTCGCGTGGATCAAGCGATATCACCAGCTGTTGGTGCAGACCCACGCGTCACTGTTCTCGATCTGGAACGACTACATCCGCTACAGCCCACCGCCCACGGTCAACTACACAGCGGGAACGGACATGATTCACGCATGGACCGGCACCGGCTGATCCGGACCGGTCGGATGGCTCCGCGGCGGTCGATCTAGCGTGCCGCCGAGTGCTTGTTTCCGGGCCCGGGTGGTCTCATCCGGGCCCGGAAACAGAGCCACAGCATGTGCAGGGCGGCTGGCGCGTCGTGCACGAGATAGCGCTTGGCGAGCCGTCGCGGCTCCTGCACCAGGCGGAACAGCCACTCGGCGCCCACGCGCTGCACGAACGTATTGGCGCGTCGCTTCTCACCGGCAGCAATGGTTACTCCGGCCCCACAGCCGAGGATCCAGGACGGGGGCGAGCCGCGCAGGATCAGCTCGGCGAGCATCTCCTGGCGAGGGAAACCGAGACCGATGAACACCAGGTCCGGTCGGGCGCTGCACACGTCCGCGACCAAGCGGTCCCGCCGTGCCTGATCGGTGTCGAAGCCATACGGCGGGACGAGCCGGCCGATGACGCGAAGTCCGGGATAGCGTCGCCGCAGCGCCACCGCGGCCCGATCGGCGGTGTCTTCGGCGCCGCCACCCACGATGTAGACGGACTTGCTCAGGGTGGCTGCACGCCCTGCGAGAGCCTCCACCAGCCCCGAACCGGTGACACGCTCCGGCAACGGCGTCCCGGCGAGCCGCGCCGCCCAGAGCAGAGGGACACCGTCCGCGACGACGATGTCGGCGTGACGGAGTAACCGGTTCGCTTCGGCGTCTCGGCGCGCAAGCCGCCAGATGTCGACATTCGGGGTGACGACCATTCCACCGCGACCCTCGGACCACGCGCGTTCGATGTGGGCGAGGACTTCGACTTCTGACAGCGCATCGAGCCCGATGTCGCCGAGCATGACGCGGCCATCGCTCTCCGCCGCTCCGCCGCCCGTTCGCTGACTGGCGATCACAGTTCCCCAGTGGGCATCGGCCTCCGCCGGCGGCGTAGCGCACGCAGCGAATCAAGGCGTAGTGGTCGCCGGAAGATCCACACCATGCACAGATAGACGGGCGCGGCGGCGGCGAGTCCTACGAAGAGTCCGATTACGCTGTTGCCGACGAGAACCCGCGCAGCCAAGGGTATGGCGCCGAAGCAGACCAGGACGATGGCGCCGATCGTGCCGGACGCGCGCCCGAACGGGTGCAGATGCAGCGCCAGCGCCACCTGGGAGAGTGCCGCGAGATTCTTGATCACGATCGCCGTGGCCCACCCGATGGCGGCACCGAGAACCCCGTGCGACGGGATCAGCCACAGGTCCAGCCCGAGATTCACGCCGAAGGCGAGCAGGATGTTGGCCAGATTCCACGACGTGTGGCCGGCCATCGACAGGACGCCGTCGACCATGCCGCACGCAGCGGAGACGACGAGCGAGAGCGAGATCAGTACCAGCACCATCGAACCGGCGCCGTAACCGCGGCCGAATACGTGCAGAAGCGGTCGACCGAACACGAGCAGCACGCCGTAGATCGGCCCGCTGACGAGCAGCAGCCAGGCGGTTGCGTGCTGATAGAGGTCGTTGGTGCCCGCGTGGTCGCCCCTCGTCAGCGTTTCGGCGAGGCGGGGCTGGGTTGCCTGCGCCACTGCGTTGTTCGCCATCTGACCAGCGACGACGAATCGCGTCGCCGCGGCGTAGATGGCGGCGTTGCTCGCGCCAGACAGCGCGCCGACGAGCACGATGTCGAAGCGCTGCATGGCAATCTGGGCGACGCTGGTCAGCGCACGTGGAACCGAGAAGCGCCAGAAGATACGGCCAAGTCGAGCGTCGTCCGGGTCATCGACCGGTTCGGCGTCAGCCGGTCGGAGTCGACGCCAAGCCAGCCAGGCCAGCACCGCGGCGGGGGCATAGGCGGCCGCCCAGGCCCAGACGAACAGCCCGGTCGCGGGCAGCACCACAACCGCGACGACGAGCATCATTTGCACCGGCGCACGTC
Organism: Pseudonocardiales bacterium; assembly: GCA_003244255.1. GTDB lineage: Bacteria > Actinomycetota > Actinomycetes > Mycobacteriales > QHCD01 > QHCD01. Next base: position 16,455 of record QHCD01000028.1, read on the forward strand.
CGAGCTGCTCGATGATCGCGTTGGCGCGCATGCGGCCCATTCCGCGAGTGGCGGAGAGCGCAACATTCTCAACGCCTGCGAACGGAATGAAGAGCGCCAGCGCGCGCAGGTATCCGGTTGCCTGTTGTTGGTGGCCGGGCACGGTCGCGCTCGCGATTTCGGGTGCGAGCACCCACATTGCGATGGCCATGCACACGGCGGAGATCAGCACCGGGCGCATCGCGATCTGGAAGAAGCGCCGGGCGCGGTGGTTGTCGCCGAGCGTACGACTGCGGGACAGGAAGTAGACCAGACCCGTGTCGGTGCCCAACTGCCCGACCGAGACCGCCAACAGGAACAGCGAAGTGGTCGAGAAGAACACGCCGGCCTGCGCACGGGGAAGTCCGCGGGTGGCCGCCATCGTCACACCGAAGGTGGCCACAGCCATCACCGCAGCGCCGGTCAGGTTGGCGACCGCGCCGCGCGCAACCCGGCCGAGCGATGCCTGCGCGGGCGTCGGTGGCGAGACCGTCAACAGACTCGGCGGTGCCGAGTGTCGAGCCATCATGAGCGATGCTCGTCGAGTCGCTGATCTTGGCGGTCGAGCACCAGCGTTAGCCAGTCGTCTAGCTGGCCCATTGCCGTTCCGGCCTGCAGTTCCCCGTCGCGGATGTAACGGGTCGCGATGTCGATGACGTACAGCGTGACGACGAGATCCGCCGCTATCTGATCGATCAACCCGCACGGGCCGAGCAGTTCCGTCGTCGATGACGCGGCGTCGAGGAAGGCCCGTGCCGGGCTGGATCCGCGGGACACCGCGCCTTGAATCCGGAAGTGCAGTGCGTCGAAACCCAAGGGCACGCCGAACCGGAAATATTCCCAGTCCCAGAGGATGACCTGGCCGTCGGCCATGGCCATATTCCAGGGCGTCCAGTCGCCATGGCTCGCGCCGAAGACAAGTTCGATGTCGTTGGCGACGAGCTTGACGCGGTCCAGCGACGCCGCCAGCCGCAGGGAGTAACGCGACGACGGGAGCTCGTCGATCTGTTGTCGCAGATCGCCCCAGTAGCCTGACGTCGACACCATCTCGCGACTTGCGGGTCCGATCTGGGCGAGCTCGACCATGGCTTCGGCAACGCGCCGCGGCAATCTCGGTTCCGCGGGCGACGAGATCAGCGGCTCGAGCACCAGCACCTCGTTGCCGTGCCACTGACCATCGTGCAGCACCCGGGGAACTCGGAAGGTCCGGTGCGGGACGCCCCCGACGATCGCCAGTGTCGCGACCTCGTCTCGGACCAGCTTGCGGGTGAGCGCCCGGGTGCCGACCTTGGTGAAGCCACAGGTCGATCCGTCGGCATCAATGAGCTGGATGACTGGCTTCTGCACTGCCCGCCCCGGGCCGATGTGGATTCCCAAGGCAAGCGGGCGGCCCATCACCGACATCAGGTACTGCGCGATGTCGGCGTCGGGGCTCGACCGGTCCGGGTAGATCGCCAGCATCCACGGTAGCGAGTCTGCGAGACCCAACCGGGCAGCGGTCGCCAACGTGTCGAGGCGGCGTTGAGTGGATGCCGACGCCGATGTCTTGTAGTTGCGTACCGCCGTCGCGGTCGCCCGCAGCGGACGCCGCGGGATGAGCATTTTAGTGTTCGCACGGCTTGGCAGCGGAATGTACTCGAGGGGTGCATGTACCCGCCGAAACAGCGGCCAGCGCACGGCGCGGATGCGCGCGGGCTCCGGCCAGAGCGTGCGCAGGACGTCGTGCGCGTGCCGGCTCTGGCGCGACGGCGCCATCGGCGGGTCGCGGTGATGTAGGGACACGGTGGCCGCGAGACGGACTCAGCGGGGGCGGCGACGACTGTCGGACGATGCGACCTTGTCGGCGTCATCGGGTGTGTCGGCGTCATCGGGTGTGTCGGCGTCGGTGGTGATGGCACCGTCGTCGGTGGCGGAATCCTCGGTGCCGCTCTCCGTGCCGCTGTCCGTGCCGCTGTCGGTGCCTTCGGGCGCGGATGCGTCGTTCTCGGATGCCGGCACGTCCGTGGCGGCCTGCTCTTGCTCGGTGGCCAGTCGGGTGGCACCGCTGGCCGACGCGACGGTGACGAGCCCGATCAGCGGGACGCCGATTCGATCGGCTGCGTTCCTGATCCCCGCGACGTCGGAATTGGTGGTTGCGCGCTCCGTGGCAACCAGGATGGCCATGTCGCACCCGAGCCCGACGCCGAGACCGTCGGGCGTCGACAGTGAGGGGGCGGCGACGATGACGTAGTTCACGCCGGACCGGAGCTGATGCAGGATGCCGCCAAGCCGCTCGCCGCCGTACAGTTCGCGCGCGGATCCCGGGTTGGACCCGGCGGGAACCAGGGACATGTCACCAACCCGGATCGTCACCGCGTCGAGCTCGGCCCGTCCCAGGACGACGTCGGACAGCCCAAGGGCCGCGCCTACGTTCAGCAACTCCGAGGCTCCGGTTCCCGCGAGCGTCGCGTCGACGACGCACACCGAGTACCCGGCACCGGCCAGGGAGAGTCCGAGATTTACGGCCACCTCGCTGGCGCCTGCGCCGGTTCGGGCACCAGACACCAGGATCGCGCGCGGCGCGGAGGCTACGGAGAGAACGTTGGTCCGCAATCGCCGGTACTCATTGGTCACACCGTCGGTGGCCTGCTGTTGAACCTGCCCGAGCCGCCGTGACCGTCGGTTGCGGGGGATCGACGCGATGATCGGCAGCCCGGCAGCCGAGTTGGACAGCGAAGGCCGAATGGAGTCATCGCTGTGAACCCGCCAGATCGCCACGACCAGGCCGATACCGAGCCCGAGCACCGCGGCGACCGCGATGATGATGGCTGGATTGAAGCCGGTCGGCGAGGTCGGCAGCGCCGCCTCGGCAACCACCGAGCCAGGAGCAAGGCTGGTGGATTGCGCCTGGCTAATGGTCTGCTCCAGCGATGCGACGATGCTCGTGTACAGCTGAACGTTGGCCGCTGCGTCCGCCGGCGGGTCGACCTTCGCCGCCGCTGCCGTTGCGGTCTTCAGCTGTGCCAGCGCTGCGTTTGTCGACTTGGTCAGGTTTTGAATCTGGACGCTTTGAAAAGCGCTCGCCTGCGATCGGCGATAGGCGAGAAACGTGCTGGCGAACGCGTTTGCGCCAGCCTGTGCCGCTGCGGCGGATCCCGCCGTGAATTGAATGCGAACGGTCTCGGTGTTCGTCGGTACGGTAACAGCGAGTGACGATGTAGGTGAACCCAAGGCTGTCCCGAGCTGCTTGTTGACCGCTTGGACGACCGGCGGTGCCTGCACCAGCTTGGACTCGGTGGTGACGGCGACGTTGGTGATCTGCGCGTTTGCTCCGGCGTCGCTGGAGAACGCGGCGCCGGGAAGCGGGCGTAGCAGCACCGTCGACGTCGCTGTGTAGTGGCGGCTGGACTTCAGGGCAAGAGCAGCGCCGGCGGCGGTGACGACAATCGCGACAAGGAGAATTAGGGCAAACCTCCGCCGTAGGGCGGTACTGAGGGCCGACCGCCGGATGTCCTCGGAGGGTCGCTGTTGCACCGTGCTCAGTTCAGACATCATCCGTCACTTCGAGATCCGGTCGAGCATGGGTCAAGACCAATGCTCATGGTGTAGTTGGCCAGGTCGGTGATCTGTCATAACTCCGTGGGTAGTGGTGTGGTGGTGCAACGAGTGCCGTAGCCGGTTCCGTGATTGGCATCATCTCACCAGCACGAGTCCGCCCACCTCGCACCCGCTGCGCTCGATGTCCTCCCGGGCGCGCTCGACGACCCGGACCCGCGTTCTTCGCGATGCCACGAGAAGCGCAATCGGACGGGCACTTGCCGGCCGCGAGCGCACCATCGTCCTCCCCCCCGACAGCGCCGTGTCGCCTGCCGCTGCCGCAACGAGCGCGCGATCGAGCACCTCGGCAACCGACCGGGCGGCCTTGCCGGGGCCGGCGGCAATGGCGACCGCAGGAGCACGCTTGCGCAGCAGGTCGAGTATAGGCCCAGGATTCTCGAATTTTCTGGGTTTGCCAGATCGACCGAGTTCGTCGCCGCCCACGTCCTGACCAAGATGCCGATCCAGGACGCAGAACACCGGCAGGCCGGTCGACGCCGCGGCTCGACGCCGGCCGAGCCGCGGCGTGAAAGCGCTCTGCCCGGCGGCTGCGGCGGCGCCCACAATGAGGCCGAGGACCAGTCCGCTCGACGCGGCGACGGCGGTGACGCCGTTGACCTGCGCAACCGTGACGCCGCGCACTACGTAGCTGGCGGGAAGCGGCGTGGTCTGCACGGCTTCGAACTCGGCGTTGGCGCGGTTGATCTGGGCGAGCAACGTCCCACGCACCGTCTGCAATCGCTGCGGTGGCAGCGCGGTACTGGATCGACCGCTGTCGCCCTGTAGGTTTGCAAGCGCCGCGTCGACCGTCTTTAGGGCAGTGGTGTAACCAGAGGCGCGGACCGACAGCGCGGTGACCGTGGCAACCTGGTTCGCCTTCAGTGTCGTCGTCCGGATACCGATCAGTTCCTGCGCGGCGGCCATCACCGCCTTGCTGGCCGTCGCTGCATTGTGGGCTGTGAACGCGAGGTCGAGAACGCGCGAGTTGGCGTCAGCCGAGATCTGCAGGTTGCTCGCCCCCGGGCTCACCGGCCGGCCGATCGCCGTGGAGATCGCCCGTGCGGTCTGGCTGCCGGCGGCCAGCTGCGCTTCAGTGTCCATCGTGTCGGTCGTAGCGGCGACGCCTTCGTACTGCGGATCATCCGGCACCAGGATCGACACCCGAGCGACGGCGTCGGTGTGATGGACCTTGGGCCACGCCAGCCCGGCGGCGAGGCCCACGATGAGGCAGCCGCCAACCAGTACGCGGTGGTTGCGCACGAGGGCGCCGTACCTGGCAAGGGGGAGCCACTGCCTATCCTGCGCGCCACCGAGGGATCCCGACCGCGCGGACACCGCGACGGACTCGCGCCAGAGCAGGCCGGCGGAGATCATGATTGCGGCGAACGCCGGGCCGATCGAGTTGTACACGATCAGCGTGACGAACTGCACGACCAAGACAGCGAGGGCCGCTGTCGCCACGGCGGTCTTGATCCGAAGATGTCGGAAGAACATGACGAGGAAGAAGACGACGTAGAGGCTGATCCCGAGCATCCCCTGGGAAAAGGAGATTAGCCACAGTTGTCCCTGCGTTCCGAGCGCCGGTGGGCTGCATTTCGGACACAGCGCGCTGTCACCTCCGGCGATAGAGCTGAAGGTTCCCTGCACGTTGCGCGTCGAGCCGTAGCCGAGGACCGGCGACTTCTTCAGCACGCTCTGCACGCCGAGCGTCGCGAGATTCGTGCGCCCCGTGTTGCTGCTCGGATGTGAACTCAGGCGCGTCTCGATCCTGGTGCCGAGTGGGCTGGCGAGGACCACACCGCTGGCCACAACGAGGATCCCGAGCAGACCGAGCAGTGCGCCGACACGGCCCGCGATGGCGGCCCTGATCGCCACGAAGAGGGCCATGGCGAGCAGCGCGCCCCACAACCCTCGGTTCAGTGAGTAGACGACCGGAACGACGGCGAGCAGCAGCACGATCGGCCCCGCGACGCGGCGCCATCCGGCGCCCGGCCGGCACCACGTGAGCACGAAGAACGGCAGGTAGCACGCGAAGTTGATGCCCCACTCGTTCGCGTACGGGAACGGCGCGCTCGGTCGAATGGTCTGGGTGCCGTACACGTTGTCGATCTGGGCAATCGACGGATGGATCTGCGAGTGCAGGAAGCCGGCTTGAGACACCTTGTTGGGCAGCACGACTTCGAGCACGGACGGGAAGGACAGGTGTGGGGCGAGACTACCGAGGAAGCCGCCGATCATCACGAATACGAACATCCACGCGAGCGCACGGCAGATGCGTTGGGTCGACGCCCGGTCGCGCGTGTTCCCGACATAGAGCAGGACGACGCCGACGGCCGCGTACCAGATCAGCCGGTAGAGCAGAGTGACGTAACGCAGGTGACTGCCACCGGGGATGGCCCCGGGAGCGTCGACCGCGAGCACGCCGAAACTGATCGCCACGGTCGCGAGGAACAGCAGCCACCAACCGAAACCGCGCGGGGCGCGGACGTGCCCGCGCCGTATCAGCTCCCGGGCCATGATTGCGGCCAGGATCAAGAAGATGAACTCACCCAGGCCGAGGATCCACCACAGCGGGAACGCGACGTAGCCGATGACGATCGGCCAGCCGGGCTGGAACATGCGCTCGCGCAGCGATCGCGCTGCGCTGCGCCGGCCGCCCGGCCGCGCCGGCACCCGCGCGTCCGGACGGGGTGCGGCAATGGGGACGGCGGCCGTCACAGTGACCGCCGCCGCCGGCGTCGTGGCGCGGCGTCAGGAGTGCACATCAGAGGGCGGCGATGCCGGCGGATTGGTTGCGAGGGCCCGCGTGGTGGTGCGATCCAGGTCGTGGATGTCGTACCCGAGGTGATGCACGCGATCGGCAAACTCGGTCTCGATCCTCTCGATGTGCCACTGCTGCAGCCGTCCTCGGGATCGCATCGCCGTCCATTGCTCGCGATACCTATCACTCTGGTCGGGCCGCAACGCGTGCGTTCCCGGTGCCGTGTCGAGCATCAGGAAGTCTTGGATGCGGGTGAGTTCTTCGTGCGGGCGGGATACCAGATCCTCGTAATAAACGACGTGCACACGGCTGAGGTGAGCGACGTCGCGACGGAACGTCTCGTGTGCCTGGACCCAGTTCTTGAAGAGTCCTCGCAACGTCAGGCGCCAGCGTCCACGGCGGGAGATGATCCGCGGGCTCCACTTGCGGCTCGCCAGGCTCACGATAACCGGGTGCCGCACGATCACGATGAGCGCGGATCCGGGGAACATCGCCTGCAGGAAGCGCCCCATCAGCAGGTTCGGCGGCGACTTCTCGACCAGCAGCGGCCTGCGCATGTCCCAGTATGGCTGCCATGCCGCAACGAGCCGCCTGGCGTTCTGCGGGGACACGAGTGCAGATCGCTCGGTCAGGTGCGGGGCGTTCGAGCGGGCGAATCGTCCGACCCCGCCGACCGCGCCGTCGGCTGGGTAGACGGACTGCAGATGCTGACCCTCGTCCTCTCGGACGTTCGTGTACGTCAGCCCACTGATCTCCGGGTGCGACGCGAGGGCCTTGACCAACGGCGTCGTACCGCTGCGGTGCACGCCGCCGACGAAGACGAGGCGCCGCGGATCGACCAGCGGTTGCCCGTGCTCGGTCATCTAGTTATCCGCCCATCGGGGAGCTGTTCCGACCAGCTCGATCAGCCGCGCATTGTCGGCTGCGAAGTCCGCCTGGAGCCGACGTCGGGTCGAGGACTGCATCGCGTCGCTGGGTCGTGCATTGAGTTGACTGAAGTGGTCCGGCGCCCATTGGCGCAGACCAAGAAAGTCAAGCAGCCGGGCAAACTCTGCCTCGGGCGCCTCGAAGAACGTCTCGCTATACATCACGTGGATGCGTTCCCGGCCCAAGAGGTCGATCGCCCGTTCCAGCTGGGGTGCGTAGCGGCTCCGCAGTCGGTACGCGTGATGCCGGTGGGTGAAGCTCTCGTATGTCATATCGGTGCGCATCCGGTCGTCCTCGTCGATGAGTCGTTCTTCCTCAAGATCGAGTGCTCGTTCGAACGTCGGCTCCCACTCGAAGCCGCGGCCGAACTCGTGCTTATATGCGGAGAACGACCGTTCGACCGGATCGCGGAGCATGGCAACCAGCTTGACATCCGGCAGATCGCGGGCGATGCGCTCGAGTGCGTAGGGATGGAAGAGGTAATAGGTGCAGGCTTCGAACGCGACCGCCGGACCGAACCGCCCGGAACGCCTGCCGGCCACCTGGGTCAGCGGGAAGTGGCCGCGATACCAGTCCGGGCCATTCGCGTAGTGCAGCGTGAAGTAGTCGGTCCCCTTGTTGACGGGGGGACGGTGCACCTGCGGATGTGCCGCGAGCGCGTGGAAGATCGACGTCGTCCCGCATCGCTGGCCGCCGACGACGAGGAAGCCCGGGAGTAGGCGCAGGCTTGCCGTCGCTGACCCGATCAAGACATACGCCTTGCGCAGTCCGGGATCGAGCGCCGGCGGTACGTACTCACGCAGTGCCATGGCCAGCTCCACGATCCGGGTGCGGCCCCGACCGCAGCGCTTCAACTTCGTCACGTCCGACGCACGAGGCGTCGCGGCCGATCATAGCCAGCCCCATCGCTCGCGCAGCGCCAGATCAAACGTTCGCTCGGCGCCCTCGACCTCGTGTTCCAGCTCCCGTCGGATGAAGTTCACATCGGCCTCCGACGGCGTTGGGCGATCGGTGCCCAACGGTCGATAAAGGGCACGTTGCACAACCGGCGCCCGCTTGACGCGGCCAACCAGATCAGCGCCGTCGAAGCGGCGGACGACGTCGGCCGCTCGGCGGCTCGTAGCCGCGAGCGGCAGCCATCGTGCCTTGCTAGCCACCAGCACCGGGGCGCGCAGCCGCTCCGGAAGCGGATATCTGCTGATCCCGAGCCAGTCGGTCGTGTGGTCGAGGAAGGACTGCGGATCGCGTCGCAGGTCGTCGAACTCGGCGATGTACAAGCGATCGCGATCGAAGACGTCGAGGTAGCGGCTCAGCAGCGTCGCGTAGCGCCCCTCACCGAGCACCTCGGGCACCGTCTCGAGGGTTTCGCGGAACGTGTGCCCGGCCAGGCCGTGCTTGGCCAGGTACAGGTGGGCCGAGAACGCGCGGGTCACGGGATCACGGAGCGTCACCATCAGCCGGACGTCTGGACCGAGGCTGTCGCGGATGCGGCGGGGAGCCGCGGGGTGGCTGAGGTAGTCGGGTGAGACCTCTCCGACGACCGCGTGCGCCGGTCCAGCACCGTCGAAATGTGCGCAGTACCAGGCGAGCCCGCGATCGTAGTATCGACTGAAGAAGTACAGGTCCTTTGCGCCGCTCAGGTACGCCTCACGGTGGCGCGACAGCACCTCGTGCAGCCACGTCGACCCGGCCTTCCCAGGTCCGATATGCAGGAAGTCGGGAAGCCGCCCGCGCGGCGGTGTCTGAGCCGACTCGGCCACTACGCCGTCCCTCGGCCCAGATGCCGGAGGCCGCGAGCGACAACGGAGGGATCGATCCGCGTCGCCGCCTGCATCAGCGTCAGGTACGCGTGCGCCGACAGCGGCCATCGAGCCAATGCGCGCAGCGCCAGGGTCATCCCCCCACGAGCATCGCCCGCTGCCGATCGGGCAAACCCGATCTGGGCGAGCATGCGAGCGTGACCGCGGCGCGACTCGTTGATCTCAGGGTGCTTGTCGAGCAGGTACGCGAGCCCGATAGCCGTGCGATCAGCTCGTCCCTTGTACCAGGACGGGACGTCCTTGCGGATGTCGGCGACCGGCTCGATGACCGCGCCGATCCGTCCCACCCGCGAGACACGCAGCACCCAGTCGTAGTCCTCGGCGTAACCGAACGGCAGATCCTCGTCGTACCGGCCGGCCTTCGCGAACGTGTCCCGGCGCATCATCAGGGTCGAGGAGTGCAACTCCTTGACCCTGCTGCGCAGCAGCATCGACCGGTCGAACTGTGCAGCCCGCGCCGGCCACTCGGCGAGCCTACCGGGGAACCGGAGCCGGATGCCGCCGCCGACCATCAGCAACTCGGGGCGCTCGGTGAGCATTCGGACCTGCAGCTCGGTCTTGTGCGGGTGCCAGGTGTCGTCGTCGTCGCAGGTAGCCACGAACGCGCCCGACGTGAGATCGATGCCCGTGTTACGAGCGCCGGCGAGGCCGGCAGAGTGCGTGTTGGTCGTCACGCTCACGTGCCGGTTCGCGGCCCCGAGTGCCGTCAGCCGCTCGACCGGCTCCTCCTGATCGTGGACGACGAGGCACTCGATGTCTCCGGGGTAGGTCTGGGCAACGACGGCCTCGACGGTCTCCTGAACCAGCTCCGGCCGGCCACGTGTCGCGACGATGGCCGAAACGAGCGGCCAGTCGTCGGAGGCGCCGGGCGACGCTGACCGATCCGACAAGGGTGCGGCGGACATCAACGTCTCCTGGCCGATTGGATGTGGGATGCGGGAGTCATCGGGTGCCCGGATTGCTGGTGAGCCGCGTCGAGTTCGACGTGATCGCACGATATCAACGCGATGATCACGCTCGCAGCACAATGCGCGAACCCACGCTGGGTGGCCGGGTCGGGAAGCGCTCTCGCAGGTGCGCGACCGATGGGCGGGAACTGGCCGCCCCCCCAAGGTCCGTCGTCTACAGTCAGAACGGGTGTGCCGGGGGCCAGCCCAAATCTGCCAACCATGTCGTCCCCGCCATGGGGATTGATGGTGAGATGGATGCGACGACGGACAGATCTGTCCAAGGCCGTGGTGATCGCGCTCGTCGGTGGACTCGGCAGCCTTGCCGCGTGCACCGGCTCCGCAGCTCGGGACTCGACGCCGGGTTCCACCTCGTCGGCCGGAACCGCATCAGCCGCAACGCCCAGCCCGTCCCGCACGCTGCCCGGCAGCTCCCGACGATGCACGCTCTCTGCAAAGCTCATCCCTAGCTGTGGGGTGCTGTGGGGCATCGTCGCGAGTCCGCACACGACGACGCGAATCAAGCAGGTGGAGAGCCGGGTGGGTCGTACCTTCAACTTGGTGTACCGCTTCCACGACGTCCAAGACACGATCCCGTCGGCGCTGGAGAAGCAGTCCGTCGCGGCCGGCAAGATCCTGCACCTGACGATCGACTCGCGTGATTACTCGAGCACGGACACCGCTGCGGTCAGCTGGACCGACGTCGCCGCCGGCAACTATGACTCGTCGCTGACGGCCGAGGCCAAGGGCATCGCCTCGCTGCATGTGCCGGTCTTCGTCACGTTCGACCACGAGGCGAACCTGAGCCGGCGCCAGCAGTTGGGCAGCCCGGCCGACTTCGTCGCCGCGTGGCGCCACGTGCACAACCTGTTCGGCCAAGCTGGGGCGAGCAACGCCGTGTGGACCTGGGTGATGGCCGGCGCTGCCGACAACTTGGACCGGGCCGCAGCGCTATGGCCGGGCAACTCCTACGTCGACTGGATCGGCTGGGACGTCTACAACGGCTCCGGCTGCTCCAGCAACCGAATCGACCCCTCGAAGTTCCGGACGTTCGCCGAGTCGATGGGCGTCTTCTTCTCCTGGCTCCAGCACACCGGTCCGACGGTGGGCATCGACATCCGGAAACCGCTGATGATCAGCGAGGCGGCATCGATCGTCTATCCGACGGCGCCGAACCTGACGGCGTCCTGGTACGCCGCAATCCCAAGCGTCCTGAAGGCGCATCCACAGGTCAAGGCCATCACGTTGTGGGACAACCAGGGCTCCACGTCGGGCTGCAACTACACCTTCGACTCAGTGCCGAGCGTCCTTTCCGCCGTCACGGCCGCCGGGCAGGAAGCACCGGTGGCCAATGCGATGCGGGTCGGCAATCGGCCCGATCGATGAGACTGCTACGTTGCGTACTCGATGGACGACGCTGCGTACGCGCATCGGGTACTTACGGCGGTATCGCGACCAGGGTCAAACCGGGATGTCAGACTGACCGATAGAGCCGCTTAGCTAGGGGTGTGTTTCGTGCGTCGACGCCTGATTTCACAGATCACCGTCCTGTCTACCATGATCGGTCTGTTCATCACCGCTCCTGGGTTGACATCGGTGGCGCAGGCGCACCAGGGCCCGGCTCCGGTGCCGTCGCCCGGGGCGATGCCGAGCGCCGTTCCGGCGAGCTTCACGCCGGCCGTGGACGACGGTGAGGTCAGGGCCATCGCCGAGATCGGTGGCACCATCGTGATCGGCGGCACGTTCACCAGCGTTGACGGCAGGAAGCACGATCGACTCGCCGCGTTCAACGAATCGACCGGCGCGCTCGTGGCGGGATTCAACCCGGACGTCAACGGCCCGGTCTACGCCGTCATCCCCGGACCGTCCGCCGGCACGGCCTACGTCGCGGGCGACTTCAGCAGGGTCGGCAGCGTCGACGCGCAATTCCTGGCGCTGGTCAGCACCGACACCGGTGCGCTGCTCCCGTCGTTCCACCCGCCGACGTTCGACTTCGGCTACCTCAATGACATCGTGGTCGGCGGCTCCCGGCTGTATGCGGCCGGGACGTTCAGTACGGCCAACGGCGTCGCGCACCGGGGCCTGGTCGCCATGGACAAGCTGACCGGCTCGTTGGATCCATTCATGGGCGTCGACCTCACCGGGCACCACAACACCGACCCGGGCGGTGCGCAGGGCGCGATCGGCGGCATCGCACTCGACATCAACCCGGCCGCGTCGAAGCTCGTCGTCGTCGGGAACTTCAAGAACGCCGACGGACTGTTGCGAGACCAGCTCGCTCTGATTGACCTGACGGGGTCGACAGCGCGGGTCGAGCCGTCGTGGGCGACGACGGGCTACGCACCGACCTGCAAGAGCACCGCATACGACGCGACCGTGCGCGGCGTCTCGTTCTCTCCGGACGGGTCGTACTTCGTCGTTACGACGAGCGGAGCCGGCAACGGCAACGACCTGTGCGACACTGCGACCCGGTGGGCGACCAACGCGACGGGCAGCGACATCTCGCCGACCTGGATCCAGGCGACCGGCCGGGACACAGTCTGGGGCGTCACTGTCACCGACACCGCGGTCTTCGTCGGTGGTCACAACCGGTGGGCCAACAACCCGCTCGGCTTGGACCGGGCACAACCCGGCGCCGTGCCGCGGCCCGGGCTGATGGCGCTCGATCCGCAGAGCGGCCGCCCGCTGGCCTGGAATCCCGGCCGGCTGCCGCTCGGCGTGGCCGTGTTCGCGATCCTCGCGACCCGAAGCGGAATCTGGATCGGCTCGGACACCGTGTACATCGGCAGTCGAGACTACCTCCGGCCGCGCATCGCGTTCTTCCCCTACAGCAGCGGATCGACGGTGGCGTCGACCCACACCGGGTCGCTGCCCGGAACGGTCGTGCGCGCCGGAACCAAGGCCGCCGCGCCGACGAGGGTGCTGTACCGCGTGAACACAGGCGGGCCGGCGATCGCCTCTGCCGACAACGGCCCGGACTGGCAGGCCGACACAGCCGCGAGCCCGAGTCGTTACCGCACCGGCGGCGGCAGCAACGTCGCGAGTTTCACGGCGGTGCGCGCGGTGGATTCTCACGTACCTGCCGGCACCCCAAGCCTGCTCTACGACAGCGAGCGGTCCGACCCCGCGGGCAGCCCGGAGATGGAGTGGAAGTTCCCCGTGGCGCACGGAACAAGCGTGCAGGTCCGGCTCTATCTGTCCAGCCGGTGTAACTGCAATGCTGACCAGCGCGTCTTCAGCGTCACGGTCGACGGCGCGGCGATGCTGACCAACGAGGACCTGAGCAACGACGTCGGAAACCAGATCGGAACGCTGAAGAGCACGACGGTGACCGCCCCGTCGAGCGGGATCGTCGACATCAAGTTCGTGCACAACAAGCAGGACCCGAGGATCGATGGCATCGAGCTCGTCAACACCATGGGACCGACACCGACCACCGGCGGGTCGAACGCAGTGGCGACCATCGCCTTCAACGGCTCAACCGGCTCCAACGTGCGAACGACGAGCGGCGGCAGCGTCATCTGGAGTCAGGCGCGCGGGGCGTTGATGACCGGCAACACCGTCTTCTACGGATCGACTGACGGCTACCTGCACAAGGTGTCCTACAACGGCTCGACCTTCGGCACGCCGGTCAAGCTCGATCCGTACAACGACCCGGCGTGGGACGGCATCCGCACCGGTGACGGCGACACCACCTTCGACGGCTGGCACCCGGACTTCTACGACCTGCTGCCGAACGTGACCGCGATGTTCTACTACGCCGGACGCCTGTACTACACGTTGTACAACGACACGAGGCTGTACTCGTCGTGGTTCTCACCCGACAGTGGCATCGTCGATGAGATCAGCGTGACGACGCCGAGTACGGTCAGCTTCGCCGGTGCAGACGGTATGTTCGTTGCGTACGGATCGCTGTACTGGGCCACCCGCGCCGACGGGAACCTGCATAAGGTGAGTTTCGGATCCTCCGGTGTCACGGGGACGTCGTCGGTGGTCAGCGGGCCGTCGGTCGACGGTGTCAACTGGACCAATCGAGCGTTGTTCCTCGAGTCGAACTAGTCGGCGAACCCGCCGGCGTACCTGCTGAACGGATGCACGAGTGTTGAACGGGGAGCGTCGCCGTCGCCAGACGACGGGAGCATGCACCGGCCGGCTGCTACGCAGCGCCCGTCGGATCGTCGTCGCGGGCGCGGCCCTCACCATCGGTTCGGCGATGATGGGGCTGCTCGCCGGTACGCCGGCGTCGGCGGTCGCCGGAGCGAGCATGCGGCTGTTCCCCAGCGCGCGCTACATCGACGTCAACCAGGACAAGCGACGCGACACCGGCGATCGCGTCGACATCACCTACAAGGTGCACAACGCAGGGACCGAGTCGCTGAGCCAAATCTCGGTGCGCGACTCGGCAATCGGCGCTGTCATCTGTACCACGACTACGCTCATCCCGAAGGCCGACACCGCATGCCTGGCTCAGCACTACGTCAGCCTGGGCGACATGAACCGTGGTGTGCTCACGAGTGCGGCGACGGCCACCGCTGAGTCCGCCGGCGGCGCTGTGACGGCCGCGGGGCGGCAGATCACTACCAACCTCGCTGGTCGTCCGACCCTCGTCGTCACGAGTGCCGTGTCGGTGACCGAGGACGGCGATAACAGCGGCGGCTTGAGCATCGGCGACAAGGTGGTCTTTACTTTCGTCATCGCCAACGAAGGCACGACCACGGCGTCGAGGGTGGCCGTCATCGACCCGCTGCTCAGTAGCGCTGGTATCCACGTCAGCTGTAACGGGACGAGCCTCGATCCTGGCGCGAAGCTGGCCTGCCGGTCCGCCGCGATGACCACAACGACCCAGCAGGCCCATGGTGGCAACCTGACCAGCGCCGCCCACGCGATCGGCGTCACTCCGTCCGGCGCCGCGATTCGCGGCCAGGGCAACACGCTGGTCAAGCGCCTGGGGCCGCGCCTCAACGCCTACCCGCATGCACCGAGCGCATCCTCGGGCGGGTCATCCGGCACCGCGCCGCCTGCGTCCACGGGGTCGGTGCCCGATTCGGTGACCTCGGGAGCGGGTTCCCGCGCGCCCGGCGATCCGGCCAGCGCGTCATCAACCTGGTACAAGCGAAGTAGCGTGATCGCAGGCGCGGGCACGGTGAGCGTGCTGCTCGTCCTGGGCGCGAGCGTGTGGTGGCTGTGGTGGCGACGGCGGTTGCGCCACAACGGCTAGCACCGCACGCCGACCCCGGGCAGGATAGTAGCGGTGGAATCCCCATCAGAGGTGCTCGACTTCGTCATCATCGGCGCGCAGAAGTCCGCCTCGTCGTTCCTGCGCCGACGTCTCGACCAGCACCCGGCAGTCGACCTGGCGAAGGGCGAGGTGCCCTCCTTCGAGGATCCGTACTACGACCGAGGCGCGGTCGACCGGTTGTCCGAGCTCTTCGGCCCGCGTCGCCCGGATGTGCGCCGCGGAATCAAGCGCCCGGACTACCTCGGTCAGTCGGCAGTGCCGGCGCGCCTCGCCGCCCACGTCCCCAGCACGAAGCTGTTCGCCGTGCTGCGGGATCCGGTCGCGCGGGCGGTGTCGGCCTACTTCCACTACGTCCGGCATAACTTCATCCCGGTCCGGCCCTGCGAGGAGGGACTGACCGCGTTGCTCGACAACAGTTTGCAGACGCAGTATCCGCGGTCAGCCGAGATCCTGACGTACGGACGCTACGGGGAGCATCTTGGGCGCTATCTGGACCACTTCCCGCGCGAGCAGATGATCATCTTCCTGCAGGAGCGGCTCGCCGCCGAGCCGGCCGAGGTGGTGCGCGAGTCATATGAGTTCATCGGTGTCGACAGTTCCTTCGTGCCGGGTCATGACATCCAATCCTCCAACAGCGGCGTGTACGACCTGCGCCGGCTTCGTTTCTTGCGGACGGGCTACCGCGCGGCTTTCGTTTATGAGAAGGACCTGCGCACGCGCCGACCGCGGCGGTCCAACCCGATGGGCTCGGGCTGGCTCGCCGCCGTTCGAGTGATCGACAAACTCGCGCTGTCCCATCTCGACCGCAGCCGGGCGCCCACCCTGAGCGAGCCGTTACGGGCGCGGCTGCGCGACTACTACGCAGCCGATACGGCACGGCTGCGCGCCCTGCTGGGGGAGGACTTCCCGGCGTCTAACTGGCTTCGCTGCGACCAGACCCGGACCGAGTAGGTCGGCCTAGACACGCCGGCGTATGCGGGAGAGACTACGATCGATCTCGTCGCCTATCAATCGATCAAGGGGAGCGATGCGCGCTCTGGCCAGAGCGCGCCACGTGACTGGGCGCTACGCCCCGAGCGTCTATGTATTGGTGCTGAGCACGATTCTCTGGTCGACGGGCACGGCAGCCGCGGCGCCGGTCGTGAGCCCGGCCGACCGGAGTGCGACGTCCATCCAGGCGCCGCTGCCCCCAGGCGTCTCGAACGCTCACGACACGCAGCTGGTTGCAGTGAGCTGTGCGAGCAGCGACCGCTTGCGCAGCGGTCGGCGCCTACACGATCGCGTCGTCCTCGCCCGAGCGCGGCTTGTTGGAAACGCTGTCCAACGGTGTCTGGGCGCTGCGTCGCAGTTGGGGACCTACGAGACGCCGAGTGGCCTGGGACCGCTCGCGGAGACATTGTCTGCCGGCCACGATCGATGACCGGAAACCCAGGTGTTGGCGTCGACGGGGACGTGGTCATCGGGGTTCTCGACGACGTTGCGTGTAGCTCGGTCGGGTACTGCGTCACCGTCGGCCAATACGGCTACGGCCCGCCGCGCTCGTACTACCAGGCCTACTCCGGGCTGATCGAGACGCTGGCCGCCGGTTCGTGGACCTCGACCCCCGAACCGGCTCCGCGCAGTGCACTCCCGCAGTTCAACTATCGCCCCCGGTCGCCGATGTCGGTCAGCTGCCCGCTCGGCGGCCAGTGCACGGTTGCCGGGGGGTTCAGCGTCGGGACGAAGACCAACGATGTGGAGCACGTTCTGATCGAGCGGGAGACGCTACGGTCGACTGACGTCGAACTGCTTCGCGGTTACGCCGCGCCGGAGTGGCCATGCGGGCTGATAGACCAGGCCATCGAGCTGCGCCACCGAATCGGCGGTGATCTCTTCTACTCGCGCGGCTGCTTCCGGGCAGAGGTACGTGCGCGAGCGCGCGAGCGCAGCTCGGCTGTCCATCGGCCGGTAGGCCGTCTTCGACAGCCCGCCGCGCAGCGTCCACGCCATCGCGCCGCCCGCCTCGGTTCTCGCCGTTGTAGCCGCAGCGATCTTGCGGGCGACGTCGTCCGTGTAGTCCAGCCCGCAGACGTCGTACAGCTGGCGGAAGCCCTCGACGGGATCAGACGCCAGATCTTCGTACCGCACGAGGTGCAGCAGCCCGGACTCCCGATGCATCTGCGCGATCGTCGCGTAGGTGACCTTCCACAGCAGGGCGTTCTTCGCCAGCGAGTCCGCGCTGCCGATCGCTGCGCGCAACTCGTCGGCAAACCGGTCGAGGTAGTCGCGCATCAGCAGCGGCTGCTCGAGCAGGTTGTGGAAGTAATGCGTCCACCCGAGTCGTTCCCAACTGGCCACCCACGACACCGGTTCGCGGACCAGAACGACGGTCCGGGCACCGAGCCGCTCGGCGAACCACCGGCTGGACAGCACTGCATACGGGTCATCGACGAGCGCGCGAAGGTGCTTGACCCTGCCGCGCGAGAACGCGGCGACGGTCCTGCCCATTCGGGCGAGGTCGGAGACCGCCCGGTTCGTGCGCAACTCGGCGGTGACGTGGTACCGCAGGCGCACGGTGTCGCGGAACGCCCGCAGCCACGGCGCTTCGTTCTCAGGGCAGATGTACTGGTACGCGTAGTCGACCTTGGCATCCAGGACACCGGGCGAGCGGCCCGGTCGATGGTGAGGGTTCATCGGCTCGTTGACATAGACGGCCTGGCCACTGAGCTGCAGCATCTTGCCGACCCAGCTGGTGCCGCTGCGGGGCAGACCGGTAACAAGAAGCGGGGAGCGATCCGTCTCCCCAATGCCGGGGTAAGCCATGCAAAACCTCGCTTTGGTGGCGGGTAGCGGCCTGATGGTCGCAGACCACTCGCGCCAGATCCAGGCGTATCGCGAGAAATACGGCCGGACGGCGTAGCGAACTGAGCGCTGATTGGCGCTTGCCGGGGCACAGCCGCGACAGGAGCGGGTGGGCGTGCTGGATACGAAATGTAGTCAGTCAATTACTACTCGTGAAAGTTGTCGAAATCCCCTCCTTCGACCCCGTCAAGATGTGATGATTTCAGGGTCGAGCGATGTTGGGGGTCAACGTCGCCGCTTGCCTGCCAGGAGTAGTAGCTATGAGATACCGGCTTGCCGCTGCGCTGACCGTTGCCCTGTCCGTCGTTCTTGGCGGTCTCACCATGGCGCCCGGCATCGCTCCGGTCGCATCCGCTCACCAGGCGTCGACCAACGCGCCGTCGACCGGCCTGATGCCGAGCGCCGTCCCGGCTGCGTACACGCCGTCAGTCGACAACGGCGACGTGCAGTCGATCGCGCAGGTCGGAAATCTGATCGTGATCGGCGGCGCCTTTACCAGCGTGGGTGGTCAACCGAGGAACCACATCGCCGCCTTCAACGCGACCACGGGAGCCCTCAGTACGACGTTCTTGCCGTCGATCGACGGCACGGTCTATTCCGTCATCCCCGGCCCAACGGCGGGCACCGTCTTCGCCGGCGGTAATTTCTCCCAGGTGAACGGTGTGGCGGTCAAGTACCTGACGCTGCTCAACGTGAACACGGGGGCCGCGGTCTCCGGTTTCGTGACGCCGGTCATC